>JAFKFE010000501.1:12600-16161 GCA_017308345.1 Alphaproteobacteria bacterium
CAGCTCACGGATTTGCCGCCCGGGCTCGATCCATCGAAGATGGCCGAGGCGATCGAACGAAACGCCCGCATACGTGACGAAGGAACCCGTAACCTCGTCGAGGAGGCGAAGGCGGCCGGTGCGACGCGGCTTATCGCGCAGAGCATCGCCTGGGCCTATGCGCCGGGAGCAGAGCCGCATGCCGAGACAGATCCGCTCGACAGCGGAGCCGAAGGCGGCCGGGCCGTCAGCGTCGGCGGCGTCATCGCGCTGGAAAAGCATGTGCTCGGCGCCGAGCCGATCACCGGCATTGTGCTGCGCTACGGTCATCTCTACGGCCCAGGCACCGGTGCGGAGGCTGCAGCCGACCCGGCGGTGCATGTCGACGCCGCCGCTTACGCGGCGCTGCTTGCCGTCGAGCGGGGAACGCGGGGCGCCTTCAATGTCGCCGAGCCGAGCGGTCACGTCACGACCGATAAGGTCGTCCACGAGCTCGGCTGGCACGCCGGCTTTCGCCTGGCCGAGTAAGCGAGGGAGTTGCCGTCATGATCGAAGACGTTCCTTCACGCGGCCTTGCACTGGTCGGCGTCGCCGCCATCG
This sequence comes from Alphaproteobacteria bacterium, assembly GCA_017308345.1. Classification (GTDB taxonomy): domain Bacteria; phylum Pseudomonadota; class Alphaproteobacteria; order Rhizobiales; family Rhizobiaceae; genus Mesorhizobium. The sequence continues at coordinate 13,180 of JAFKFE010000501.1, forward strand.
CCGCAGGGCTGTTTGGCATGGCCGTAGTCCCGAGCGAGAGGGTCATGACCGGCGGCATGAATGCGGGTGTTCATATCATGAGGGCTGGTGCCGGGGAGGCGGCGATGGCGCGCCCGATCACCACGGTGAAGCCGCTCTCCTGCGAAAGGCTGCCGAATGTGCCCGGGCACTCGATCACCACGGCGCTCGTCGAATTCCCGCCCAACGCCTACACGCCGCGACATCGCCATCCCGGCTCCGTCACAGCCTTCGTCATCAAGGGAGCGCTGCGTTCGCAGATGGAAGGCGGACCGGCCGTTACTTACACCCAGGGTCAGACCTGGTTCGAAGCGCCCGGCGCGATCCATTCCTTCGCCGAGAACGACAGCGTCACCGAGCCGGCGGAGCTGCTGGCGATCTTCGTCGCGCAGGACGACTGCGGCCCGCTGATCGTTCCGTTACCCGACTAAATCTATCGCCTTTATCGCCGCGGCAGGCCTTCCCTAAAGCGCAACACGCTTTAGGTCCTTGGTTGATGCATGTCGTTGTCCCAGAACCGCTGCACACTTCTGGGCGACATGCATTAACGCTAATTCGCGCAACGCCAAAATGGCGCCACAAGCGGTCGGCATTGCGATTGCCACGCAGAGCCGCCGCGCGTATCAGGCACGGCAGTTTTCATCTTCCGCATACCGGCGAGCCGCTCCGTTGCCTGCCAGAAAAGATCCGCAAGTCTACGCCCGCCGGCTTCGCGCGGTGCTGATCAGCTCGATACCCGTGCTCGAGGCGCGCGGTATCGTGATCGTGCTGATGGCCGGCATGGTGGGCGTGATCGCCGGCGCGCTGGTCACCGGTATGAGCGCGCTGGTGCAAGGCATGCACTGGCTCTTGTTCGACGTGCAGCCGGGCGGCCGGCTTTCGGCGATGTTCTCGCTCTCCGATCCGGTGCAGGCGATGTTTCCGGCAATCGGCGGCTTGCTGCTCGGCCTATCCATCATCTGGCTGCGAAACCGCAAATTCCGCACTCCGGTCGACCCGATCGAGGCAAATGCGCTTTATGGCGGGCGCATGTCGCTCACGGATACTTTCATCATCGTGGCGCAGACCATGATTTCGAGCGGCTTCGGCGCCTCGGTCGGTTTGGAAGCCGGCTATACGCAGATCGGCTCCGGTTTCGCCTCGCGACTGGCGCGCGCCTTCAGGCTGCGCCGAAACGACGTCCGCATCCTGGTTGGTTGCGGCGCGGCCGGCGCGATCTCGGCAGCCTTCGACGCCCCGCTGACCGGCGCGTTCTACGGGTTCGAGCTGGTCATCGGCATCTACTCCGTCGCCAATGTGGCGCCGGTGATGGCGGCGGCGATCTCCGCTTCGCTTACGGCGGAAATGTTCGGAGGCGTGCCGTTCCCGCTGGAGCTTTCCGGCCTGCCGACACTGACCGCCAGCGAGTATGTGCCGTTCCTCCTGCTCGGCCTGCTCGGCGGAGCGGCGTCGATCGCGATCATGTATCTGGTCAGCATCGTCGAGCGCGCTTTCGTGCGGCTGTCGATCGACGCGTCGGTCAGGCCTTTCATCGGCGGCATCTTCGTCGGCTTGCTCGGGCTGGTCACGCCGCAAGTGCTCTCCAGCGGCCATGGCGCGCTGCACCGCGAGTTCGCCATGAATTACGCGCTGCCGGTGGTGGCGAGCGTCTTCGTGATGAAGCTGGCCGCCTCCGCCGTCTCGCTCGGCTCCGGCTTCCGCGGCGGCCTGTTCTTCGCCTCGCTGTTCCTGGGAGCACTTCTCGGCAAGGTCTTTGCAGGCGTCATGGCGATGACCGCGCCATCCGTCGGCATCGATCCGGCGGTCTCCGCCGTCGTCGGCATGACCTCGCTTGCGGTGGGCGTCGTCGGCGGCCCGCTGACCATGACGTTCCTGGCGCTGGAATCCACCCGCGACCTGACGCTCACCGGCGTGGTGCTGGCCGCGTCGATCATGTCGGCGATCCTGGTGCGCGAGACCTTCGGCTACTCCTTCTCGACCTGGCGCTTCCATCTGCGCGGCGAGACGATCCGCAGCGCGCATGACGTGGGCTGGATGCGCAGCCTCACCGTCGGCTCGATGATGCGCAGGGACGTCCGCACCATTCCCGCCTCGATGACGCTCGCCGAATTCCGCAGGGAGATCCCGCTCGGCTCCGCCCAGCGCGTCATCGCCGTCGACCACGCCGACCAATATGTCGGCATGCTGCTGGTGCCGGAGCTGCACAGCGATCTTTCTGAAGGCTCCACTCCGGTGAGCGCGCTCGCCCAGTTCAAGGACGCGGTGCTGGTGCCCTCGATGAATGTCCAGACCGCCGCCGAGACCTTCCAGCGTACAGGCGCCGAGGAACTGGCGGTGGTCGAGGACTTCGAGGAGCGTATCGTTCTCGGCCTGCTCACCGAAAGCCATCTGATGCGCCGCTACGCCGAGGAACTCGACAAGGCGCGGCGCGACCTTTCCGGCGAAGGTTGACCCGATCGACGGCCCGGCCAATAAGAACGATCATTCCTGGAAGCCATCCCATGCAAGTCAAGCGCAACGGCGACATCTCGTTCTGGTATGCGGATATGGGTGCCATCCCCGCGCCGCGGCCGCCCTTGCCGGGCGACATCGAGGCGGATGTCGTGATCGTGGGCGCAGGCTATACCGGATTGTGGACGGCCTACTATCTGAAGAAGGCCAGGCCCTCGCTGCGCGTCGTGCTGCTTGAACGCGAGTTTGCCGGCTTCGGCGCATCGGGGCGCAATGGCGGCTGGCTGTCGGGCGGCTTCAGCTGGTCGCGCGAGAAATACCTGAAGACTTCGACACGGCAGGCAGTCACCGCCATGCAGAAGGCAATGGCCGGCTGCGTCGACGAGGTGATCCGGGTGGCGACGCAAGAGGGCATCGATGCCGATATCCGCCGCGTCGACAATCTAACGGTCGCCACCAATCCGGCACAGCTCGAACGCGTGCGCGAGGAATGCGAGACGACCCGTTCCTGGG
>JAFKFE010000501.1:16176-18088 GCA_017308345.1 Alphaproteobacteria bacterium
TGACCACGGCGGCCATCGTATCGAACTGCTTGACCAGGCTGCGACGCGGGCGCGCATCAACATCAAGAATGTCTTGGGCGGCTTCGTCATCCACGGCCAGGCCCGGGTGCAGCCGGCCAAGCTGGTGCGCGGGCTGGCCGCGGCGGTCGAGCATCTCGGCGTTTCGATCTACGAGAAGACGACGGTCACTGCCATTGCCAAGGGCGCCGTGGCCACGGACCGTGGCACCGTGCGGGCCGAAACCATCATCCGCGCCACCGAAGGGTTCACTGCCGGCATCCCGGGGGAAGAGCGGACCTGGCTGGCGCTCAACAGCGCGCAGATCGTCACCGAGCCGCTGCCGGAAGAGCTCTGGCGCAAGATCGGCTGGGAGGGGCATGAGCTGCTCGGCAATGCCGCGCATGCCTATTGCTATGCCCAGCGCACGCGCGAAGGACGCATCACCATGGGCGGCCGCGGTGTGCCTTACCGCTACGGGTCGCGCACCGACGTCAACGGCCAGACGCAGCAGGCGACGATCGACCAGCTGCACGCGATCCTGACGACGCTTCTGCCGCAGACCGCCGGATGCTGCATCGATCATGCCTGGTGCGGCGTGCTCGGCGTGCCGCGCGACTGGTGCACGACGGTCGGCCTCGACCCCAAAACGCGCATCGGCTGGGCCGGCGGCTATGTCGGGCTCGGCGTGTCGAGCTCCAATCTGTCGGGGCGTACGCTGGCCGATCTCGTGTTCGGCCAGGATACCGAACTCACGCGGCTGCCCTGGGTCAACCGCAAGGTGCGGCCGTGGGAGCCGGAGCCGTTCCGCTGGCTGGGCGTCCACTCGATGTACCAGCTCTATCGTATCGCCGATAACCGCGAAGCCGCCGGGCTCGCGCACACCTCGAAGCTTGCGGCCCTGGCCGACGGCATCACAGGCCACTGATTGTAGAGTCCGGCGTGATCGATAGCCGGACGGAGCATCGTTATCGGCGTCCGGGAACGCACGCCCCACCGCTCACCTGAAGCGCCGCGCGCTTTCGGCTACATGCCGTCAATGATCGATCGGCCCCTTGGGCGAGACGAGCGTCGTGCCGGCGGTGGTCGGGCGCTCGATCATGCGGCGCACGCGCGGCGGGTTCTCGCCGCTGTGCAGCGCGCGGATGCGTTCGCCGACCACGGCGTCGGCATGGGTGGCGCGCCGGTTGTGGCGGATATACTCGACCCAGGTCGGCGTGTGGTAATGCTCGATCCAGATGCCGGGATTTTCGAGATCCCGCGCCAGCGTCCAGTTGCGGGCGCCGTCCCGGCGGCGGATGCGGCCGCGCTCGGCCATGGTCGCCAGGAATTCCGGCACGTCGTCCTCGCGAATGATGTATTCGATCATGATGGCGATCGGGCCGCTGCGCGGCTTCAGGTCGAGCGCCAGCATAGGCTCCTTGAACCGGTTGAGCGGATCGAGGTTGAGCACCGTCTGGCGCGGCAGGGGCAGGAGGAAGCCGATGGCGCCGCCAACGAGCATCGCGATTGCCGCCGCGATCAGTGCGGTTTCCGCGCCATGCGCATCGGCGACGACGCCCCAGATCCAGCTGCCCAGCGCGATGCCGCCGAAGGTCGCCGTCTGGTAGATCGACAGCACCCGGCCGACCACCCAGCGCGGCGTCGACATCTGCACCGTGACGTTGAAGTGCGACAGCGCGATCACCCAGCAGGCGCCGCCGATGAGCAGGCCCGCCGATGTCTGCCAGCCATTGTGGCTGACGGCGGCGTTGAAGGCACACAGCGCAAAGCCGGCAAAGGCCATGCGCACCATGGTCTCGCTCGACAATAGCTGCCGCAGCCGCACGCTGATCAGCGCGCCGCCGACCGCGCCGATGCCGAAGGCGCCGAGCATGATGCCGTAGGTCAGCGCATCGCCCTTGACGACGTCGCG
>JAFKFE010000502.1 GCA_017308345.1 Alphaproteobacteria bacterium
AACATCCAAGCGTGACTGCTACCGGCCCGGGCGCACAGGATGGCGCAACAGCGGCATTTTTCCGTCGCTCTCTTGTCGATCACAGCTTTGTGTTCAAGCCATCGGGCCTGGTCTGAACCGCGATCGGCGCCCGGATTGCTTTACGGCTTGATGAACACCTTTCCGTTGGGCTTGGCGAGTTCGGCCGGCAGCCGCGCCATCGCCTCGTCCAGCGGCACGACCGCCGTGACGTCGGTCGACCAGCGTCCGTCGGAAAAGCGCTTCTGCGCTTCCATCACCGCCGGACCCAGCCGGTCGCGGAACTGGCGCATCCACTCGGCCAGCCAGAAGCCTTCCACGCGCTTATGCTGGAAGATCAGTTGCCCCGGCTCGCGGATCACCGTCGGCTCGGCGTCGAGCCGGCCATAGACGATCCAGCGCGCGCGCTTCGGCATGGCGTTGAAGATGGTCGAAGCCAGCGGACCGGTAACCGCGTCCAGAAAGATGCGCGGCTGCTCGACCTTCATGGTTTCGCGCAGCGCGGCCTCGAAATCCGCCGCCTTCTCGTTGAGCACATGGGTGGCGCCGAGGTCCTTCAACAGCGGGATCTGCTCGTTACGGCGCACCGTCACGATCGGCCGGAAGCCTTCCTCCTTTGCCAGACCGATGATCAGCTTGCAGAGCTGGCTGGCGCCCGCGGTCATGATGAAGGCCTTTTCGCCCTCCTGCCTGACGATATCGAACATCGCTAGCGCGGTCAGCGGATTGACGATCATCGCCGCGCCGTCCTCGTCGCGCACCGTGTCGATGAGCGGGATGCAGGACGCGGCCTCGGCAACCGCGTAGTCCGCCCATGCCCCCCAGTTCGACACACCGGTGGCAAAGGCGACCCGCTTTCCCGCCAGGCTCCTGGCATAGGCGTCGTCGCCGGCGGCGACGACTAGGCCGACGCCTTCGAAGCCCGCCGGACGGCCCTTCACCCGCGGCTGGCCGTACTGGCCCTTGATGAAGGCGATGTCGGAGGGGTTGATCGAGGCGAGGCTGACCTTGATCAGCGCCTGTGTCGGCCCTGGCGCCGGCACGGCTATGCTGCCGGGCTGGAGATAGGGCTCCATCGCCTCCAGCGCGGCGGCCGACGGCGTCCTCGTATAGCCGTCGCCGACAAGCAGCAGACCCCGCATTTGCGATGGAAGCGTCATGGCTGTCAGACCTTTTCCTGCGTGTATTTCTTCAGTTCCGTGCGCGCCACCTGGCGCCGGTGCACGGCGTCCGGCCCGTCGGCCAGCCGCAGCGTCCTCAAATGCGTCCAGGAGCGGGCAAGCGGCGTATCCTGGCTGATGCCTTGCGCGCCGAACATCTGCACCGCCTCGTCGGTGACCTTCAGCGCGACGCGGGGCGCCACGACCTTGATCTGGCTGATCCAGGGCGCGGCCGCGCGGGCGTCTCCCTGGTCGATCATCCACGCGGCCTTGAGGCACAAGAGCCGCGCCATCTCGATCTCCATCCGGCATTCGGCGATGATGTCGAAATTGGCGCCGAGCTTGGCCAGCGACTGGCCGAAGGCCTCGCGCCGCACCGAGCGCTGGCACAGCATCTCCAGCGCCATCTCGGCCTGGCCGATGGCTCGCATGCAGTGATGGATGCGGCCCGGCCCCAGCCGCCCCTGCGCGATCTCGAACCCCCTGCCCTCGCCCAGGATCAGGTTCGCCGCCGGCACCCGCACATCGTCGAACCTGAGATGCATATGGCCGTGCGGGGCGTCGTCGTCGCCATAGACCTGCATGGGCCGCAGCTTGGTGATGCCCTTGCTGTCGGCGGGCACCAGGATCATCGAATGCCTGCGGTGCTGCGGCTCCTCGTCCGACCCGGTCCGGACCATGACGATATAGATGGCGCAGCGCGGATCGCCGGCGCCGGATGCCCACCATTTCTCGCCGTTCAGCACATAGTCGCCGCCCTGCCGCTCACAGCGCATCGAGATGTTCGTCGCGTCCGAGGAGGCGACGTCCGGCTCGGTCATCAGATAGGCCGAGCGTATCCGGCCCTCGAGCAGCGGCTCCAGCCAGTCCCGCTTGTGCGCCTCCGAACCGTAACGCTCCAGCACCTCCATGTTGCCGGTGTCGGGCGCCGAGCAGTTGAAGGTTTCGGCGCCGAGATGCGCCTTGCCCATCTCCTCCGCCAGATAGGCGTATTCGACGGTGGAAAGACCGTAGCCGCGCTTGGAATCGGTCAGCCAGAAATTCCACAGCCCGCGCTCACGCGCCGTCTTCTTCAAGCCTTCCAGAATCTCGGTCTGCCTGACTGTATAGGCCCAGCGGTCACCATTCTTGCCGACCTCGGCGAGAAACGCCTCCCCGAGCGGCGCGATCTCGTCGCGCACCATGGCTGCCACACGGCTGTGGATCGGTTTCAGCCGCTCGGTCATGCCGAGATTCATATCCGTCATCGCTTCCGGCCTTTCCGAAGATATAGAGCTTTACCCGTGGCAAGGATGACCGTACTTCGGCTAGCCTTGTCAACGCGAGTCCTTGGGCGAGATCCCCGGCCGGGCGGAATGTGGAGGAATGCAATGAGCTATCTGGACAAGCTGTTCTCGGTTGCCGGCAAGACCGCGCTGGTGACGGGTGCGGCGACCGGCATCGGCCGCATGGTGGCGACCGGGCTGGTGCGCGCCGGCGCTCATGTGATGATCGCCTCGCGCAAGGGCGAGGATTGCACAAAGGTCGCCAACGAATTGAACGCGCTCGGCGGCTCCGGCAAGGCGGAGGGTTTTGCCGGCGACGTGTCCAGCGAAGCGGGCATCGCGTCCCTCGTCGCCGAGGTCAGGGCGCGCACCGAACGCCTGCACATACTGGTCAACAATGCCGGTATTTCCTGGGGCGCGCCGCTGCAGGAATTCCCCTATCACGCCTGGGCCAAGGTGTTTGGAGTCAACGTCACCGCCGTTTTCCACCTGACCAGGGAGTTGCTGCCGCTGCTCGATGCCGCGGCAAGCGACGAGGATCCGGCCCGCGTGATCAACCTGGGCTCGGTGATGGGCACCCAGCCGCTGGCCGACGACGCCTATTCCTACGCTGCCTCGAAAGCGGCGGTGCATCATCTGACGCGCACGCTGGCGATCGAGTTCGCCGCCCGCCGCATCACCGTCAACGCCTTTGCTCCCGGTCCATTCCAGAGCCGGATGACGGCGTTCGCCACCGCCACCGAGGATCAGGCGAAACATGTCGGTAACCATGTTCCGCTCGGTCGCATCGGCGTGGCGGATGACATTGCCGGCGCAACGCTTTATTTGTGCAGCCGTGCCGGAAGCTACGTAACCGGCGCCATCCTGCCGATCGACGGCGGCCAGTCGGTGCAGCATGGCATGACATTGTTCAAGGAATAACGCGCCCGATTTGAAGGAATCGGGCGGGGTTCAAGGAATAACGCGCCCGATTTGAAGGAATCGGGCGAGGTTCAAGGAATAAGGCGTCCGGTTCAGGGAATCGTAATCCGGGCGGGGGTGCGGAGGACATCAGCGTGGAACCGATCAGTCTCGATACGCTTCTGGCGAGCGTCGGCAAGGAGGTCGGCGTCTCGCCCTGGCGAACGGTCACGCAGCGCATGATCGACCAGTTCGCCGATGCGACCGACGACCACCAGTTCATCCATTGCGATCCGGAGCGCGCCGAGCGCGAGACGCCGTTCGGCGGCACCATCGCGCATGGTTTCCTGTCGCTGTCGCTATTGTCGGCAATGACCTTCGAGACCATGCCGCCGCTGGAAAACACCAAGATGGGCGTCAACCACGGCTTCGACACGCTGCGCTTCCTGGCGCCGGTGAAGACGGGCGCGCGCATCCGCACCCGTTTCGTGCTGGCCGACGTCAAGGTGAGGCCATCCGGCTGGGTGCAGACGGCGCATGACGTGACCATCGAGATCGAGGGTTCGAAGAAGCCTGCCTTGACCGCCCGCTGGCTGACGCTGACCTTGATAGAGCGCCAGACAGAGACCGCATGAGCGGTGGCGCCAACACCTCGGACGAGTCGTCGCCCGCGATCGACAAGTTGTCGCCTGCGATCGACAAGTCGTCGCTCGCGATCGACACCGCAGCGCTTGGGCCCTATCTCGAGGCGCATATCCCGGGTTTTGCCGGCCTGTCCTCGATCGAAAAATTCACGTCCGGACAGTCCAATCCGACCTATCTCCTGACCGCCGCCAGCGGCCGCTATGTGCTGCGCGCCACGCCGCCGGGACAGTTGCTGAAATCCGCGCATCAGGTCGACCGGGAGTTCCGGGTGATGCAGGCGCTGGCCGGCACGGCGGTGCCGGTGCCGCGCATGCTGCATCTGTCGGGCGAGGAATCGCCGATCGGCCGCATGTTCTACGTCATGGAATATCTCGACGGCCGCATCTTCTGGGATCCGTCACTGCCGGACGCTTCCGGCAATGACGAGCGCGCGGCGATCTACGATGCCATGAATGTCACGCTCGCCGCCCTGCACGATGTCGATGTGGACGCAGTCGGTCTTGGCGATTTCGGCAAGCCCGGCAGCTATTTCGCGCGCCAGCTCGCCCGCTGGACCGGCCAGTACCGCGCTTCGGAAACCGAAACCATAACCGATATCGACAGGCTGATCGCGTGGCTCGAAACGCATATGCCGGCCGATGACGGCCGCGTTTCGCTTGTTCATGGCGATTATCGGCTGGACAACATGATGTTCGCGCCGGGCGCGCCGAAAGTCATCGCGGTGCTCGACTGGGAGCTGTCGACGCTCGGCCACCCCTTTGCCGACCTCGCCTATCAATGCATGCAATGGCGTCTGCCGCACGCCTCGGGCTTTCGCGGCCTCGGCGGCGTCGACCGCGCCGCCGCCGGCCTGCCTTCCGAGGAAGCCTATGTCGCCGCTTACTGCCGCAGGCGCGGGATCGAGGCGATCGACAACTGGTCCTTCTTCCTGGCCTTCGCCTTCTTCAGGCTGGCGGCGATCTGTCAGGGCGTCTATCGCCGCGCGCTGGACGGCAATGCCTCCAATCCCGAAAGGGCAAAGACCTACGGCCAGGCAGTGAAGCTGATCGCGATACGCGCGGCGGAGCTGATCGACAGGAAGAACTGAAAAGGGAGGGCGAGCAGTGGGCCGTTTCGAGGGGATGACGGTGCTGGTCACCGGCGCGACCGGTGGTCTCGGCAGCGGCGCGGCAAAGGCCTTCGCCGCCGAAGGCGCGCGGCTGGTGCTTTCCGACCTTGACGAGGCGGCGCTCGGCCGCTTTGCCGCGACGCTCGACGCCCAGACCGCGATCCTTGCCGGCAACATTGCCGATGAAAAGCTCTCGGAGGAGCTTGTGCGGCTGGCCGTCGAGAAATTCGGCCGGCTCGACATCGCCGTCAACAATGCCGGCATCGTGCATAGCTTCGTACGCCTGCCGCAGGTCACTTCGGAAGAGGCGCGCCGCGTGGTGGAGGTCGACCTGCTCGGCGTCTTCTATGCCATGAAGCACCAGATTCCTCGGATGGAACGGCAATTCAGGGAGAGCGGCAAGGGCGGCGTCATCGTCAACATCGCCTCCGTCGCCGGTCTTTCCGGCGCGCCCAAGCTTTCGGTCTATGCCGCCGCCAAGCATGGCGTCGTCGGCCTGACGCGCTCGGCGGCCGTGGAATATGCAAGCAAGGGGATCCGCGTCAACGCGGTCTGCCCGGCGTATACACGCACCGCGATGGTCGACGGCTTCGTTCGTGTCAAAGGCGCGTCCGAGACCGAAGCGCTTGCCGAACTCACGCATGGCGTGCCGATGAAGCGTGTCGGCGAGGTCGACGAGATCACGACCGGCATCCTGTTCCTCGCCGATCCGGCCAATTCCTTCATGACCGGCCATGCCCTTGCGCTCGACGGCGGCATTGGAGCGATCTGAGCAATTCCACGAATAATGCCTTGGCGGTTTACGTTCGGAATCACGTCAGAATGGAGAGTTGGAGCGCACGCAAGGGAACCGGCCAGCTCCCTTGTCCGTTTCCGTACAGCGTATATAATTTTCGTCGGGCAACCAACAAAAAGGCAGGCGAACATTGCCGCTGAGCGTTCAGAAACGCCGCGAAAAACAGAAGGCGGAGCTCCGCTCCGAACTGGTCGCCGCGGCTCACAAGCTGGTGCAGGAAGAAGGCTATGAGGGCCTGACCATCCGCAAGCTCGCCAAGCGCGTCGGCTACGCGCCGATGTCGGTCTATTCCTATTTCGCCGATAAGCAGGACATCCTGTTCGCGCTCGCCGAGGACGCCTTCGAGACGCTGGCGCGCCGCATCGAGGAGCACCCCGCCGACGATCCCGTCGAGGCGCTCCGGGCGGTGATGACCGAATACGCCGCTTTCGGCCTTGGCAATCCCAACGAATACCGCACCGTCTTCATGACTGAGAAGACCAGGCTGCCGGAGGGGCGCAGCTACGAGGACATGGAAGAGGGCAACCCCGCCATGAAGGTGCTGATCAAACGCGTCGAGGCCTGTGTTGCCGCCGGCAGGCTCAAGGGCGACCCGCGCGCCATCGCCACCATGCTGTGGACCGTCGGCCATGGCACGATTTCGCTGCTCATTTCCTTTCCTTTCTATCCGTTTGGCGACGCGCAGGCCTATGTAAAGCGCATGTGCGATTTCGCGCTGGCGGGACTCTCGGTGAGCGAGGTTCCTCCCCTTGCCGAGACACCAATCAACTGCTGATTGCTGGTAGCCGGCACCGCGTCGTCGATCGCTTGATTTGCGCGCCTGAACTCCCACGTTCAAAAAAAGTTGTCGTACACGTACAAAATTTTCACTTGAATTCCGTTTCCGGTGGTCGTATGTGTACGAAATATCGTACATGTACGAAAAGACGACTGGAGACGGAAAATGAAGAAGACGATCCTCACCCTCGCTGCCGTTCTGGCTTTCTCGGGCGCCGCCTTTGCCGGCGCGAGCCAGCCGGCCAAACATGCCCCGGCTGCCTGCGCCCAGACCAACGCCGCCCAGACCAACGCCAATGTGGCGCTCGATTGCACAGCGACCGGTTCGGTTGAAACGGCGGACACCACCAAGACCCAGCCGAAGAGCCCCAAGCTTGGCATCGACGTCAGCCCGTGGTTCGTCCCCGGCCTGTAAGCGCCTCGGTAAGCACCATTGGCAAGATTTCAAACGAAAACGGGCGGCACTTGGCCGCCCTTTTTCGTTTTACACTGTAGCCTTGAGCGATCTGCCCAGGCTTTATTTCTTGCGCGGTTTCGTTCCTGACACGGCCTTGGCTTTACCCGGTTTCGCCGGCGCGCCGGGAATGGCTGTGCCCGTGATCGACACCGGATCGCTGGCCGGAAACGTGTCCTCGAGGCCTTCCTCGAGTTCCTCTTCCTCGATCTCGTGATGACGCTCCTGCTCCAGCGAACGGACCGCCGCTGTCTTCTTCGGCGACTTCGGCGCGGTTTTGGACGGCATCGGCAATCTCCCTCGCAAGCTGCGGAAACGGACAGGGTCGGCGATGGTTCCTGCCGCGCGGCTTTCCAACGGCATGGCGTGAAGGTCAGTTCGCCGCGTCGCTTGCCGCCTCCGAGAGCAGAGTAAAGACATAGTCCGAGAAGGAACGCCAGCACTCCACCCGGAAGGAATCCGCGGCGGTGCGCAGCAGCACGATCTCGGATTTGCCCAAAATGGTGCGCGAGGCGGCTCCGACCGGGAAAGCCTCGAGCGAAAGATCTTGCGGACAGCCTGAACCGACGGTCACAGCGGCCGCGGGCCCGGCGACCGAAATCCCGACATTGCGATGCGAGATGCCAACCGCCGAATGCAGCGCCGTCACCTTAGCGCAGTCGGCGAGCGGATCGTTGCCGGCCTCGTCGATGATCAGCCATTCGTCCGGCCCGAGCCACAGCGCCGTGCGCCCGTCCTTCGTGGCCGAGGTCTTCGGCTTGACCGGCAGTGTCACGCCGAGAGCGTTGGAGAGCGCCGCAAGCGAAGCCTGCGGCGCGCGCAGCGAGATGCGTTCGGCCGGCGGCAGCATCTCCACCTTCACGCCTGGCGCCGACAGCGTGCGGCCGGCAAGCGCCGGCCGACGCTCGACGGAAGCGGAAGCAGCGACGGCTTTTGTCTTGGCGGCACCCTTAGCCATTGAGGCGTTCTCCCTTCTCGTCGACGAACACCATGCCGGTGACCTCCACCTCGATCGTGCCGTTCGGCATCGGCACATAGAGTGTCTGGCCCATCCGGTCGCGGCCGCCGGCAACCAGCGCCAGCGCGATGGAGCGCCCGCAGTTCTCCGACCAGTAGCTGGAGGTGACATGGCCGATCATCTTCATCGGGATCGGCTGCTTCGGGTCGGCGACGATCTGCGCGCCTTCCTCCAGCACGATTTTCGGGTCTTTTGTCTTCAGGCCGACAAGCTGCTTGCGGCCCTTGGCCACCAGATCCGATCGGGTTAGGCCGCGAATGCCGACGAAGTCGGTCTTCTTCTTGCCGACCGCCCAGTCGAGCCCGGCATCGTTCGGCGTCACCGTGCCGTCCGTGTCCTGGCCGACGATGATGTAGCCCTTCTCGGCGCGCAGCACGTGCATCGCCTCGGTGCCGTAGGCGGTCGCGCCGTGTTTCTGGCCCTCGGCCCAAAGCGCTTCCCAGACCGCCTCGCCATAATCGGCCGGCACATTGACTTCAAAGCCGCGCTCGCCGGTGAAGGACATGCGGAACAGCCTGGTCGGCACGCCGCAGATCTTGCCTTCGCGCACCGACATATGCGGCATCGCCTCGTCCGACATGTCGATACCCTCGACCAGCGGCGCGATGATCTCCCGCGACTTCGGTCCCTGCACGGCGATGACCGCCCATTGCTCGGTGATCGAGGTCAGCCAGACGTTGAGATGCGGGAATTCGGTCTGGAGGTAATCCTCCATGTGGTTCATGACGCGCGGCGCGCCGCCGGTCATCGTAGTCACATGGAAGCGGTCGGGCGCCAGCCTGCCGACGACGCCGTCGTCATAGATGAAGCCGTCCTCGCGCAGCATGATGCCGTAGCGGCAGCGGCCTGTTTCCAGCTTCTCCCACGGGTTGGTGTAGAGCAGTTCCATGAATTTCGCCGCGTCCGGCCCGACCACCTCGATCTTGCCGAGCGTCGAGGCGTCGAATAGGCCGCCGACCTTGCGCACCGTCACGCATTCGCGGTCGACCGCCTTGTGCATGTCCTCGCCGGCTTTCGGGAAATACCAGGCGCGCTTCCAGTGGCCGACATCTTCGAACACGGCGCCGTGAGACGCGGCCCAGCCATGCGTTGCCGTACGCCGGGTCGGATCGAACAGCGCGCCCCGCGCGTGGCCGACGATCGAGCCGAAGGTCACCGGCGTGTAAGGCGCGCGGAAGGTGGTGAGGCCGACTTGCGGGATCGGCTTGCCGAGCTCCTCGGCGGCGATCGCAAGGCCATGCATGTTCGACGTCTTGCCCTGGTCGGTCGCCATGCCGTTGGTGGTGAAGCGCTTGACGTGCTCGATCGAGCGCATGCCTTCATGCACCGCTTGGCGGATGTCCTTGGCGGTGACGTCGTTCTGGAAATCGACGAACGCCTTGATCGTGGTGCCCGGCCCGGCGCCGGGCGCGGCGCCCAGCATGCCGCGAGACCAGCTCTCGCCGGCGTCGACCTTCGGCTTGCCACTCTTGCCGACCTTGCCGCCGGCCTCTTTCGCCGCCTTGGCGCCCGCCGCATAGGCCTCGTCGACCGTCGCGGCCAGCCCGTCCGTGCCGTTACAGGCGCCGACCGAGACGCAGTCCTGCGCGTACGCGCCGGGCACGAACCGCTTGGTCTCGTCGTTGAAGGCAACCTTGCCGCGCGATTGCGAGAAGAGATGCACCGACGGCGTCCAGCCTGCGGACATCAGGATCGCGTCGACCGGGATGGTGCGCCCGCCGCCGCCATTCTTCGGCTGCACGGTCATCGACGACACGCGCAACTTGCCGCCGGCGCTGACCACCGCGCGGCCGAAATTGATCTCGATGCCGAGGCTCCTCGCCTCGTCGATCACCGGTCCCGACGGATTGTCGCGCAGGTCGACGATCGCCGCGACATTGACGCCGGCCTTCTTGAGGTCGATCGCGGCGGCATAGGCGGAATCATTCGCCGTATAGACGCCGACATTCCTGCCGACGGCCACGCCGTAATGGTTGAGATAGGTGCGCGCCGCCGAAGCCAGCATGACGCCCGGACGATCGTTATTGGCGAACACCATGTGGCGCTCGATGGCGCCGGTGGCGATCACGACGCGATTGGCCCGGACCTGCCACAGACGCTCGCGCGCCAGCTCGCGTCCAGGCGTCTTGAGATGGTCGCTGACCCGCTCGACCAGGCCGACGAAGTTCTGCGCGTAATAACCGAAGGCAGTTGTGCGCGACAGCACGCGCACATTGTCCATCGCCTTGAGCTTCGCGATCGCACCTTGAGCCCAAGCGTAGCCGGTCTGGCCATCGATGCTGGCGCCACTCTCGAAGCGCAGGCTGCCACCGAACTCGGCCTGCTCGTCGGCAATGACCACCCGCACGCCCGTTTCGGCGGCGGCAAGTGCCGCGGCGATGCCGGCGGCGCCGCCGCCGAGCACCAGCACCTCGCAATGCGCGTAGCGGGAGGCATAGTGATCCGGGTCCGGCTTGTCCGGCGAAACGCCAAGGCCGGCGGCCGCCCGGATCTTCGGCTCGTAGAGGCTCTTCCACGCCGACTTCGGCCACATGAAGGTCTTGTAGTAGAAACCGGCCGAAAACAGCGGCGAGGCGACATCGTTGACCGCGCCGACGTCGAAGGCGAGCGATGGCCAGCGATTCTGCGAATGCGCCGTCAGCCCGTCATAGAGCTCCTGCACGGTCGCCCGCACGTTCGGCGTCTTGCGCGCATCGTCGCGCACGATCTGCACCAGCGCGTTAGGCTCCTCCGCGCCGGCCGACAGGACGCCGCGCGGCCGGTGGTATTTGAACGAGCGCCCGACCAGATGCACGCCGTTGGCCAGCAGCGCCGAGGCGAGCGTGTCACCCTCGATGCCGGTGTAGGACTTGTCGTCGAAGCTGAACGAGGCGGTCTTCGCCTGACTCAGGCGGCCGGCGCCGGAGATACGGAATGCGGCGCTCATTTCGCGGCTCCAGGCAGCTTCGCCGGCTTCGGCTCGCCGGCCTTGTAGGTCAGGATGAACTTGTCGGTGACGGTGTCGCGCACGGCGTTGAAGAAGCGCGCGCAGCCATGGATGTGCCGCCAGCGCTCATAGATGACGCCCTTCGGGTTGGCGCGGATGAAGAAGAATTTCTCGAAATCGTCGTCGCTCTCGCCGGCAATGTTGGTGGAGCGCGCGATATGCGCCTCGCCGGCATTGCGGAACTCGAGTTCCGGGCGCTCTTCCTCGCAATAGGGGCAGCGGATGAGAAGCATTTTCGGTGGATCCTACAATTCGCCATGGCCGACGCGGGCGCCGGCCGGTTGATCGCAAAGCCTCTGGCCGAGCGCCGCGAAAGGCGCCACGAGCCGCATGCGTTCCTCGACGCTGGCCGAGGGCCTGAACAGCGCCCGGTTCGCCATGTTGCCAAGCGTCAGCTGCATCGGGTCGGTGGTGACGATGACGCCGCGCGGCTGGAAGGGTTCGCCCTCGTCCAGGTCCTTCGGCCTGTTCTCGAAGAACATCACCACTTTTTGGCCTGCACTCCAGACGCAGGCCAACATGCCCTCGTCGACGGAGAACGGCCAGCCCATCTCGTTGTCCTCGCGGCTGATTGCCTGGAAACGGACTTCGCCCGGCGTCGGCAGGTGAAACAACCCCTGTTCGCCGGCGAGCACCAGCGGCATCGCGACAGCCATCTCAGCCATCATCAGTGCGCCACCGCCGCCGCCGCGGCCTCGTCGATGAGACGGCCGGTGCGGAAGCGCTCGAGCGTGAAGGGCGCGTTGATCGGATGCGGCTCGTCCTTCGCGATAGTGTGGGCAAAGACATTGCCCGAGCCGGGCGTCGCCTTGAAACCGCCCGTGCCCCAGCCGCAATTGACATAGAGGCCCTTGACCGGCGTCTTCGCCAGGATCGGCGAGCGGTCGGGCGTCACGTCGACGATGCCGCCCCAGGAGCGCAGCATCTTCATGCGCGTGAAGATCGGGAACATCTCGCAGATGGCGTCGAGCGTGTGTTGCAGGATGTGCAGGCCGCCGGTCTGCGAATAGGAGACATACTGGTCGGTGCCGGCGCCGATCACCAGCTCGCCCTTGTCCGACTGCGAGATATAGGCGTGCACCGTGTTCGACATCACCACGCAGGGCACCTCCGGCTTGACCGGCTCCGAAACCAGCGCCTGCAGCGGATAGCTTTCCAGCGGCATGCGCACGCCGGCCATGTTCATGATGACCGAGGAATGGCCTGCGGCGACCACGCCAACCTTCTTGGCGCCGATGAAGCCGCGCGTCGTCTCCACGCCGCTGACCGCGCCATTGGCGGCGCGCTTGATGCCGGTGACCTCGCAATTCTGAATGATGTGCACGCCGCGCGCCGAGGCGCCGCGCGCATAGCCCCAGGCGACCGCGTCGTGACGCGCCGTGCCGC
>JAFKFE010000835.1 GCA_017308345.1 Alphaproteobacteria bacterium
ACTGAAAGGAGGTGATCCGATGTCGAGTGATTTCGTTTCCTGTAACGTGAGCTCCGCGGATTGCACTTCCGGGAAGCAATCTTCCCGTTAAGGCGCGAGACGCGCGGCAGGTGACCCGAAGGGGTTGCCGCCAGGGCCGCGTCATGGACGGAAACACGGAAGGCCGCCGGCTTCGCAAGAAGCGGCGGCCTTTTCCGTTTGGGGGTGGCTTTCGGTCGGCGTGACGGCCGCTACCTGGTTACCGTCAGCTTGTCGATGTTGCGCACGATATCCTGGAAGGCCTGGTCGAGCTCGGTCCCGTTGGCGGCTTGGTAGAAATGCTTGCTGCTGCCCGTGTCGGGGCTGGCGCAGGACTGCAGCGTCGACTTGGCGTTATTCTCGGTGAGGGCAAAGCCGATGGTGAATATCTCGATGCCCTGGTCGCGCATGGCCGCGCAGAGCGTCGTCGCCGCCGTTCGCGTCTGCACCTTGCCGGCGTCGTTGTAGACCTGACCCGGATCGTTCGCGTCGAAATAGGACAGGTTGAATTCGCCGTCCGTCATCAGGATCACGTATTTAGCCACTTTCTTCGGATCCATTTTGGCCGGACGTTGCGAGGCGTTCATGACGCTGCCCCAATTTTCCGAAAGCATGTACCACGCCCACTGCACGCCGATATGGCCGGCGGTGCCGCCGGAGGCATCGAGATCCTTGATGACATTGTTCAGAGCCGAGGCGTCCGTGGTCAGCGGCTGTATTGTCGCAACCGGACAGGCTCGTGTGCGGGACTGCTTGGCGAAGTCGGACAAATACAGATCGCGGTTGACCATGCTGACCTCGGGGCCGGCATCCGAATATTGATAGGCGCCCTTGCGCTCGGTCGCGCAGTTGTCGGGCCGCGTCGACGCCGAGACATATTTCGGATCGTCATTGCCCGGCGCCTGCTTGCGCTCGCTGGCCTTGGTCTCGACAAAGACCGTGCTTGCGGCAAGCGAGCCGACATTGACCGAATTGGCATAGGGCACGATCGCCACCCGCACGCGCGGATTGGTCGCGTTCTGGCCGCTAAGAAATGAATTGACCGCGTTGCTCGCCGCCGTCCGCAGGTCCTTGATCTTCTGGCCCGCCATGGAACCGGTGACGTCGAGCATCATCGCCACCTCCACCGTCTTGTCCGAGTAGAGCGCCGTCGTCGATGCGGTCACGCGCCGCATGTTGTCGGTGCTGAACAGCGGAAAAAAGAGCCCGACATCGGCATGCGTATCCGCCTGTACGGTGTTGGCCGTCTTGTTGACTGTGAGCTTGTCCAGCACGATCTGGTTGGCCTGCAGGATGCCGGCGGTGCTGTTGGCGTCGAGGAATGCCTGCACCGTCTTGCCGGCATCGGCTTCCGTGATAACGCCGAGGGTGAGATCGCGGGCCGTCGAGGTCACGGCGGCGTCGACGACGCCCTGCAAGCTCGACCTCGCATTGTAGAGCTGCGAGATGTTGACCGCGAATCCCACCCCCAGCGCGAGGACAGATGCGGCAGCTCCGAACAGAACCGCGAAATTGCCTTCGCGATTCCGGGTAAAGCCGTCCACCCCACGAACGACACCTCTGAACTGCCGCATCCCTTCCGCCTCCACTGTCTGCGGCTTC
>JAFKFE010000836.1 GCA_017308345.1 Alphaproteobacteria bacterium
CATATGGCCGGCATCACCGAGGAATCGATGATGCGCATGGGCATCGGCGCGGCGGGCGAGGCATTGCTGGTGCTCGCCGGCAAGCTGCCGGTCAACCTGCGCAATCCGGAAGTCATCGAGCACTACCGACGACGCTTTCCGGCCGGCGGTTAGTACCCGGCGACCATTGCGACGGTGAAGCCAGAGATGACGGCGGGACAGCGCCCCCCTCTGTCCTGCCGGACATCTCCCCCACGAGGGGGGAGATCAGACGTCACGCCGGCCTTCGCCAATCTCTGACGCTGCAGGATCGAGCGCGGTGCTGGAACTGCCAATCTCCCCCCTTGCGGGGGAGATGGCCGGCAGGCCAGAGGGGGGCGCGAAGGAACGCAACGGCAAATTTCCCTGATGCCAAATTTGCCTCGGTTCGAGGCGCGCTTCTCTCAACGACCAAGCAGCGCCTCCACCGCCGCCGCGATGCGCAGCAGATGATTGTCGTGTCCATGCTTGCCCACCAGCATCAATCCGACTGGCAGCTTCGCGCCCGGCATCGGCAGCGAGATCGCGCAGAGGTCGAACTGGTTGGCGACCTGCGTGTTGCGCAAGAGCAGCCCTTCCGTCCTGTCGCGCAGCGCATCGTCGCCGGCCATGGCGGCGATGGAGGGCGCGACCACCGGCACGGTCGGCAATGCCAGCACGTCGACCACCGCCAGCCGTTCCGCCATCGCCCCCACAAGCTCGCCGCGACGGCGGATCGTGCGGATATAGGCCGAGGCGGGAACCGCCAGCGCGCGCGACAACGGTCCGCTGACATGCGGATCGACCGGCACGGAGGCGCCGCTCGCCAGCCAGTCGGCATGCACCTCCGCGCCCTCCATGGACGCGATCGTGCCACGCCTGGTGGCCGCGCGCATCTCGGCGATCAGATCATCGATGGACAAATCGGCAGCGCGGGCGCCGACCCGCCCGATCCTGTCGATGCAGGACTCGAAAGCTTCGGCGACCTCGCTCTGCGTCTCGCCGAACAACACGCCGCGCGGAATGCCGATGCGCAAGGTCGCGAGCGAGGCCGGCTGAAGTGCAGCCGGCTCCTCTCCCGCCATGATCGCATCGGCAATCGCGCAGTCGGCGACGGTGCGGGCAAGCGGGCCGATCGAATCCAGCGTCATCGACAGCGGAAAGGCGCCCGTCAAAGGCACGCGACGCGCCGTCGACTTGAAACCGACGACGCCGTTGAGCGAGGCCGGAATGCGCACCGAACCGCCGGTGTCCGATCCGATGGAGATATCGCTGGTGCCCTCGCCGACCGCCACGCCCGCACCCGACGACGAGCCGCCCGGGATCAGGCCGGGATCAGCGGCATTGCCCGGCGTGCCGTAATGCGGATTGTCGCCGATCGCGGTGAAGGCGAACTCGGTCATGTTGGTCTTGCCGAGGATGACGGCGCCCGCCTGGCGCAGCCTCCGCACGATCGCCGCGTCGCGCATCGCTGGCGCGGCGCCGGCGTGGATCAGCGATCCGGCCGTCGTCGGCTCGCCGGCGACATCGAACAGGTCCTTGATCGAGACGATACGGCCGTCGAGCGGCCCGAGGCTGACACCTGCCTTGCGGCGAGCATCGGACGCATCGGCGGCGGCC
>JAFKFE010000503.1 GCA_017308345.1 Alphaproteobacteria bacterium
ACGACTGCTCGAAGTCGACGAGGCGGCCGCGATGGTCGCCTGGCTGGTCTCGAAGGAGAACAGCTTCACCACCGCCTCGACATTCGACCTGTCGGGCGGACGCACCACCTATTAGCCGATGGCAGCTATCGGCGGCCAAGCGGGCGCCCATGCAACGAGGCCGGGCGCCGATCATCGAGAAAGCGAGGAAAGTCATGAGTCGATCGCCCAGATTCGCTGCAAGCGTCATAATCCCGACCTACAATCGCGAGGAGATGCTCTACCAGAACCTGCGGTCGCTGCGAGCCAGCAACATCCCGAAGGATGAGTTCGAGATCATTGTGGTCGACGACGGCTCTTCGGACAATTCGCTCGACATGGTGCGCAACTTCACCGGCGGCTGCCAGATCCGTTACGTCTATCAGGAGGACGATGGCTATCGGGCCGGCCGCGCCCGCAATCTCGGCATCGAGCTCGCCGAAGGCGCGGTCTGCATCCTGCTCGACTGCGGCATCGTCGTGTCGCAGGGATTCGTGAAGGCGCATATCGATGCCCATTCCAAGCCCGATCAGGTCGTGCTCGGCTATCTCTACGGCTTTTCCAACACCGACGATCACGCCGAAGAACTGCAGGCCGCCATCGACACACTCGATCTCGACGATGTCGACGACACGATCGACAGATTGCGCCAGACCGGCCGCTTCCCCGATCTGCGCGAAAAGAACTACGCGGCCTGCAACGACGTGATGATGAACCTGCCGGTGCCATGGGCGATCGCCTGGTCGGGCAACATCTCGGTGCGCCGGGAAAAGCTTGGCGACCGCTTCAGATTCGACGAGCACTACCGCACCTGGGGCGCCGAGGACATCGACTTCTCCCTGTCGCTGTTCGAGAGCGGCGCGCAATTCTCGATTTGCCGTGCGGCATGCGGGATCCATCTGCCGCACTCGAAATCGCATGAGGTCAACTCGCGATCGTCGCGGCCGAACAAGATCTACCTGCATGAGAAGTTCGGCAAGCCGGAAACCCGGCACCTCATCGAGGTCCAGTCGTGGGAACTCAACGCGTTCCTCATAAACGAGCGGGCGAACCAGCTTTAGACCGTGACGGCGTTTCGTTCGAATCCGCTTTCCGGGGTCCTGAAACCGAGAGGCTTGTAGGTCCATGAAATTCCTTCGCTACGGAGCGCCGGGCTCCGAACGCCCGGCCGTGCTCGACCGTGACGGCCGCATCCGCGACCTTGGCGGCATCGTCGACGACATTGGCGGGCGCTGGCTCGCGGATCTCGCCTGGGCCAGGGAACTGGACGTGGACAAGCTCCCCATTGTTGAGGGCGGGCCTCGCATCGGACCGTGCGTGGCGGGCACCGGCAAGTTCATCTGCATCGGGCTGAACTATGCCGATCACGCCGCGGAGTCCGGGCTGGAAGTACCGCCGGAGCCGGTCATCTTCATGAAAGCCACCTCCGCGATCTGCGGTCCGAACGACGATGTCCTGATCCCGCGCGGCTCGACCGCCACGGACTGGGAAGTCGAGCTCGGCGTGGTTATCGGCAAGCCGGCGAAATATGTCGCGCGGGAACGGGCGCTCGACCATGTCGCCAGCTATTGCGTCGTCAACGACGTCTCCGAGCGCGACTTCCAGACCAAGCGGTCCGGGCAATGGACGAAGGGCAAGTCCTGCGACACGTTCGGCCCGGTCGGTCCGTGGCTGGTGACGCGCGACGAGGTCGCCGATCCGCAGAAGCTCAAGATGTGGCTCAAGGTCAACGGCGAGATGAAGCAGAACGGCTCGACCGAAACGATGGTCTACGGCGTCGCCCATGTCGTCAGCTATCTGTCGCAGTTCATGACGCTGCATCCGGGCGACATCGTCTCCACCGGCACGCCGCCCGGCGTCGGCCAGGGTTTCAAGCCGCCCCGCTATCTCAAGCCTGGCGATATCGTCGAACTGGGCATCGAAGGCCTGGGCGCGCAGCGGCAGGTCTTTCGCGCCGACATCTGACAAGAGAGGAAGGGCTGCCTGAACGGCCCTTCCCACTTACGGGCGCGAGATTTCGGTGACGACGAGTTCCGCGAGTTCGCCGAACGGCCTGGTGAAGATGTCCTCGAGCTCGGGGCGGAAGCCGAACGCCGCCTCGATGCGGCCCGCGAAGACCGGTGCCGTCAGCGAGTCGCCGCCGAGATCGAGGAAATGATCCTGCGGCCCCACGGCATCGCATTTTAGGATCTTGCTTGCTTGCCCGAGGATCAGGCTTTCAACCGCGACCCGATCCGCATTCATCATGACGTCCATTCCTGGTGGCTCCTTCGAAATGTCCTCAACCGTCCACAGCATCCGCGCCGGCGAATTCCGGCTGCGCGTGTTCTTGCCATATCCGGTCCTTGTACTCGGCGTCGTCGAGGATCGGCTGCGGCGGCGCCAGGATGCGCGCGACATGCGCATCGGCGTCTTCCAGGAAGAGAGCGCGGCCGATGGCCGAGACGAGCTGCGGTATGCCGTGGCGCATGCCGCTGACCTCGCCGGGATTGCGGCCGTTGCTGAGCATCGCGCCGGCGCTGAAGAAATGGATGTCGCGGAGGAAGGGCGCCGTGCCCGGTTCTTTCTCGGTGAAAGCGAAACCCGGCGACAGATAGGGATGGCGCGCCAGCTCGGCGTTTTCCTCGCCGGGTTCCGGCCGGTAGCGGTCGCGCCACAGCGCGATCCGCTCGACGTGCCCGGCCAGTTCCGGCCGAGCCTTTAGATCGACGCTGTAGCCTGTCCCGGCGACGACGAAGGCGAACCGGAAGCCGATGTCGCGGCCGGCCAGCTTGAGACGGATGGCGTCGCCGTCGAGGCTGAGCGCGGGATCGCGCGCGCCGAGATGGAGATGAAAGTTCTCGAACTTCCGCACCCGGCGCACGGTGTCCGGCACCGGTCCCTGTGCGCGGCGACAGAGCACGCTCATGATGCGCCAGCGCTCGCGGTCCGGCAGCTCGCGGAAATGCTCGACGGAGCCGGGATAATAGAGCATGCGCATGAGCGAATAGCGCTCGATGTCGTCATGCCGGCAGAAGAGATGCACGCCGGCCGCGCCGCTTTCGAGCGCGACCGCGGCCGCGTCGAAGGCGGCCGACGCGGCGCCGAAGATCGCAACCCGGCGGCCCCTCAGCGGCTGGAAATCGATCGGCTCTTCGGCGTGGGCGTAGAGGTGGGCAGGCAGCGCCGACCGGATGAAGGCCGGCGTGTTGGCGCTGCCGCTGCCGGCGAAGCCGGTGGCCAGGATCAGCTTGCGGCAGGTCTCCTCGACAGGATGGCCGCCGACCGAGAGGCGAAGCCGCAAGCCACTCTCGACCGGATCGATACCTTCAAGGCGGGTCTGGAAGCGGATGCTGACGCCGGTCGCAGAACGATACCATTTGAGATAGGCCGCCCAGTCAAGACGCGGGATGAAAGCCAGGCTCGCGAACGCCGCTTCGCCGTGGCGCGCGTCGTACCAGGCCTGGAAGCCAAGCTCGGCTATGCCGAGCTCGGGTCCGGGCAACAGCTTTGGCGACCGCAGCGAGTTCATGCGCGCCGTCGTCAGCCACACACCCTCCTGGCCTTCCTCGGCCGCGTCGATCACGCTGCCCCGCGCAATGCCCGCCCGCCGCAGCGCGAAGGCGATCGCCGCGCCGGACTGGCCGCCGCCGACGACGACCACGTCATGGTCGATGCCCGAGCGTGACGGAACCCAGTTGTCGGGCCGCACGCCATGCAGCCGCAACGCGCGCGCGACCGCGTCGTCGTGCCTTGCAATCGAAGCCGCGCGCTCCGTCGCCGACAGGTTGTTTTGCGCACGGATATCGGGCTCGCTTCGCATCGATCCTCCTCGCCGGCCTGTGCTGGCATCGTCGGCCGCTCTGGTCTGCGCTCACGAAGCGAGCGGAGACGAAAGACAATCCAACACTGGGCTTGCCCCGATTATTACACTAATATATTAGAACCCTGCAAGGCGTCGATGGCGGAAGATGCCGGCTCGCAAGGGAGGAGAAGCGAGATGCACAACGACGTCGTGCGAGACGGCAACCGGTCCTTCCTGCTCGAAGGCATTCAGCAGGCCTATTGGGTGGGCCAGAGCGGTGCGATCGAGCTCAGCACACCGGCGCGCTATTACGTGGAAGCGGACATTCCGTGGACTCTCGGCGATGGTCTTGAGCCGGCTCTACGGCGCCTGATCGAGCGGCACGACATGCTGCGCGCGGTCATCCATCCGTCCGGCACTCAGGAAATCCTGCGCGACGTCGCACCTTACGAGATCGTCATCGAGGATCTGCGCACCCTTCCCGAAGCCGAGCGCGCATGGCGGCTGGATACGCTTCGCACGGAAATGAACGAGGCGGAGATACCCTCGGCCAGATGGCCGCAATTCGACATTCGCGCGACGCGCTCCGATGACGGGCTGCGCCTGCATATGCGCTTCGCGCTGTGGATGATGGATGGCTGGAGCTTCCGCATCCTGTTGCGCGAACTGCTGGCGCTGAGCGCCGACCCGGCCGCGGCGCTGCCGCCGATCGAGATGTCGTTCGCCGACTATGTCGAAGCGCAGAACGCGGCGCGGCAGGGGCCGCGCCGGCAAAGGGCCTGGAACTATTGGCAGCCCCGGCTCGCCGATTTCCCGGGGCCGCCGGCCTTGCCGCTGACCAGGCGGCTGGGCGACGGCCAGCGGCCCTGCTTCCGCCATGTCAGCCGCGCCTTCGCTGCGGCAGACTGGAAGAAGATCACCGACATCTGCGCCAGGTCGCGCGTCACGCCCAGCCTGCTCGGCTGCGCCGCCTATGCCGACGTGCTGTCGCGCTATGCCGGCAGCCAGCATTTCGCCGTCACCGTGCTTCACTCGGGGCGGTTCCAGCATTTGCCGCGCTCGGCCAATGCCTTCGGCAATTTCGGCACCACCATCCTGCTCGAAGTCGACGCCTCGCGCGAGCGCTCCTTCCTCGACCGGACGAAAGCCATGCAGCGCCAGTTCTGGCGCGACTGCGAGCGCATCGAGGTCAGTGGCCTCGACGTCACCCGTGCCTTGCAGCAGCGCGCCGGTAGCGGTCCGGGTGTTAGCGTCCCCGTGACCTTCACCACGGTCACGCCGACCACCGAATCCGATGACGGGCCACGCGCGCGCATCGACCATGCATCTGCCCGTCTCGACGTGCCGCAGGTCTATCTCGATCACCAGATGCATGTCTTCGAGGACGGCTCGGTCATCTTCAACTGGGACAATGTCGAGCAGATTTTCCCGGCCGGCTTCGTCGAGGAACTCTGCGACGCGCATCATCGCCTGATGACACGCCTGGCGAATGACGAGACGCTCTGGCACGAGAAAGAGCCGGCGGCGGGAGACTGCCCCGCGCCGGCGCGCGCCGGGATTCCCCAAGGCGAATTCCAACGCCTGGAAGCAAGCTTCGAGCAACAGGCAGTGCGCCACCCGGAAAGGCTGGCCGTGATCGCCGGCGGGCGGCGCATGAGCTATGGCGAATTGCGCCGGCGCGCGCTTGTCGTCGCCCGTGCTTTGCGTGCCCGCAAAGCACGGCCCGGCCAACTGGTGGCGGTGTCGATGGCCAAGGGCTGGGAGCAGGTTGCCGCCGTACTCGGCATCCTCTACGCCGGCGCCGCCTATGTCCCGATCGACCCGGAGCTGCCGCGGGAGCGCCGCAACCTGCTCTTTTCCGGAAGCGGCGCGACCATCGTGCTGACCCAGCAAAGCCTTGACACCTCGCTCGCCTGGCCGGAAAGCCTCGAGCGGATCGCCGTGGACGCGCTCCCCAACCAGGAGTTGCCCGATGCGGTCGCGCCGCATGGCGGCACGACGGCCGACCTCGCCTATGTCATCTTCACCTCGGGCTCCACGGGCATGCCCAAGGGCGTGATGATCGATCATCGCGGGGCCGCCAACACGATAGCGGACCTCAACACCCGCTATGCGGTGGGACCGGACGACACGATGCTGGCGCTGTCGTCGTTGAGCTTCGACCTTTCGGTCTACGACATATTCGGAACGCTGGCCGCGGGCGGCACGATCGTCATGCCGGATGCGGCGCGGTCCAGGGAAGCGTCGCACTGGCGCGACCTAGTGCGCGAGCATGGCGTGACCATCTGGAACTCGGTCCCGGCGCTGATGCAGCTCGCCGTCGAAGGCACGCATGGCGCGATCATGCCTTCGCTACGCCTGGTTATGCTCAGCGGCGACTGGATCCCGCTCAACCTGCCCGAACGCATTCGCCCGGCGGCGCCCAACGCGGCGATCTTCAGCCTTGGTGGCGCCACGGAGGCGTCGATCTGGTCGATCCTTTATCCCATCGGCAGTATCGATCCGGAATGGCGCTCCATTCCTTACGGCCACGCCATGGAGCATCAGTCGATCCACGTGCTGGACGGCAATCTCGCTGTGTGCCCGCCCTGGGTGCCGGGCGACCTTTATATCGGCGGCATCGGCGTCGCGCTGGGCTACTGGCGCGACGAGGCCAAGACCGCGGCGAGCTTCATAACCCACCCGGTCACCGGCGAGCGGCTATACCGGACCGGCGACATGGGCCGCTATCTCGGCGACGGCGAGATCGAGTTCCTCGGCCGCAAGGATTTCCAGGTCAAGATACAGGGTTTCAGGGTCGAATGCGCAGAAGTGGAGGCAGCCCTTCTGGCGGGGCCGGAGGTCGGCGCGACCGTCGTCTCGGCCGCCGCCGACAGCGCCGGAACACGCCATCTGGTCGCTTATGTCGTGGCGAAGGACCAGCAGCGCGACCTGGACATCGCGGCCCTGCGGGAACGGCTGCGGGCCACGCTGCCGGCCTATATGGTGCCGACCTTCTTCGTCGCGCTGGACAAGCTGCCGCTCAGCGACAACGGCAAGGTGGTGCGCTCCGCTTTGCCCAGGCCTGACTTCGGTTCACGCGAAAGCGTCGAGCGCGCCTACGCGCCGCCGCGCGCAGGTCTCGAACAAGCCGTTGCCGAACTCTGGCGCGACGTGCTCGCCATTTCCGATGTCGGCCGCGAGGACAATTTCTTCGCGCTCGGCGGCTCGTCATTCGCCGGCATGCGATTGATGGCGAAGCTCGAGGAACGGTTTTCGCAACGCGTGTCCTTCCCGACGCTGATCGCGCATCCGACGGTGGCTGGCCTGGCCGCGGTGCTGCGCGCCGGCGGCAGCCAGCATGAGACGCGGCTGGCAATCCCGATCCGCTCCGGCGACGACGGCCCTGCCCTGTTCTGCGTCCATCCGATCGGCGGCAATGTCATGTGCTACGCCGCGCTCGCGCAAGCCCTGCCGCCCGGCCGCGCCGTCTACGGCATTCGCGCGCCGGGGCTGACGTCGGGCACGGAGGCGACGCTCGCCTCGATCGACGCGATGGCGGAACGCTACATCGACGAGATCCGCTCCATTCAGCCCGACGGCCCGTATCATCTGCTGGGCTGGTCGCTCGGCGGCCTCGTCATGCAGGAAATGGCGCGGCGCCTCGCGGCACAGGGCGAGACGCTGGGCCTGGCGGCGATGATCGACAGCGCCGTGCCGCGGTGTCGCGCCGCGGACGGAGCGGCAGGACCCTTCCGGCGCTTCGTCGCCGATCTGGCGGCGTCCGCGAACCTCAGCCTCGACCCTTGGCAGGAAGAGCTGGACAAACTTTCGGACGAAGAGCGTATCGCCTGGCTGGCGCGGCAGTTGGAGCGGCTCGGAATGCCCTCCGGCGATGCAGCGCTCAAGGCGGTGCACAGCGTCTTTCAGGCGGGCGCCAAGGCCCTCGACGCGCACAGGCCCCGGTCCACGGATGCGGTTGTGCTGTTGTTTGCCGCCGGCCGACGCGCCGACCTCGTCCCGATGCAGGAAGAGTGGCGCGACCTACTTTCCGGTATCGGGATCTTCGAGACGGACGCCGACCACTACACCATCATGCGCCCGCCGGCGATCGACGCGATCGCTACGCGGATCGCCGGGATCATGTCGACGTCCGACGCCGGAAAAGATGCAGATAAGACAGCCGCGAGACCAGCGCCGGGCTCCAACCACTCGAGCCGGCCCTGACGCGATGGGCAGGGATCGGTCCCTTCGGGTTTGGGGCGATGTGGCGCGGCGGCCCTCAATCCTCGTTGATGACGCGGGTTTGCCTGGCGTTCAAATTCAGCGGCCCGCCCGCCGGGACCGCCGCGACGCCAACAAGATGCTCGTCGGTCGGCCGCAGGGTCCACAACCTCCAGCGGGTCGCGTCGTCCTCTATGGCGCCGGTGAAGGACATGGTCGGCGAAGACGGCAGAAAATCCAGGCAGATCTCTTGCACCGGCAGCGACAGCCCCATGACGCGCGCCTTCACATAGGCCTCCTTCAGCGTCCAATGCGCGAAGAAGAACTCCGGCTGCGCCGCGCGCGGCAGCTTCGCAAAGCGCTTCAGCTCCGCCGGCGCGAGCACGACGGGCGCCAGCTCGTCGAGGCCGGCATCGCGGTCGCGCCGCTCGACATCGACGCCGATCTCCTCGATGGCGCCGACCGCGCACACGACCAGACCATGCGTGTGCGACAGGTTGAAATGAAGGCCGGCAATGCCGAGCTCCGGATCGACAAATGGCCGGTCGTGCCGGTTGGCAAGGAAGCGCCAATGCGCTGGCGCGATGTTGCGGTAGCGCGAGAGCGTGGTGCGCACGAGGCCGCGTCCGGCCAGATATTGAAGCCGGGCATCCTGCACCTTGAACGCGTCATGGCGCCGCCGTTCATGTTCGTTCAACAACCGCAGGCAGGCAGCCTGATCCTCGGCCGTGAAATCGTCGAGCCGCGCATACCAGAGATCGATGCGGGCGGGGTCCACTGTCTCTTTCAACACCACCGTCTCCGCCGATTGGAAGAACCGGCCGGCTCCTGTCGGAGCGGGCCGCGCCCTATCGCTATCCGATGACGATGCAAAATGCGGAGGAAGCCAATGCGCGCGTTCATGTTTCCCGGACAGGGATCACAGTTCAAGGGGATGGGCAAGGAGTTGTTCGACGGGAGCGCGATGTTCGGCCCGCTCGAAAGCCGGATCGACTGCATTGCCGGATTCTCGATTCGCGAGATGTGCCTAGAGGGCGACGAGCAAACGTTAAGTCGCACCGAGGTGACCCAGCCTTGCCTCTATCTTGTCAACGCCCTCCATCACGAAAGACTTGCCGCCGCAGGCGCCACGCCGCACTGGCTGGCCGGCCACAGCCTTGGCGAATACAACGCGCTGCAGGCAGCGGGCGTCTTCGACCTGCTCAACGGCCTGCGCATGGTCGTGCGGCGCGGCGAGATTATGGCCGGCATGCGCACGGGCGGAATGGCGGCGGTGATCGGCCTTGCCGTGGACGCGATCCGCGAGACGCTCGTTCGGCACGGTCTCGACGAGCTCGACATCGCCAACCTCAACACGCCCGAGCAAACGGTGATTGCCGGCCCGACCGGCGACATCGAAAAAGCCGAGGCGGCGATGATCGGCGCCGGTGCGGCGGCTTTCATCCGCCTGCCGGTCGGTGCCTCGTTCCACTCACGCGCCATGGCGCCGGCAGCTGAAATGTTCGACGATTTCCTGCGCGGTTTTTCCTTCCGGCCGCTGCGCAAGCCGGTGATCTCGAATGTGACCGCTCGCCCCTATCCCGACAAGGGCGATCCCGAAACGGCGATCCGGCCGCTGCTGGTCCAGCAGCTGAAATCCGTCGTGCTGTGGGCGCCGACCATAGGCTATCTCAAGGCCAAAGGCGTGACGGAGTTCGTCGAAGCCGGGCCGGGGTCGGTGTTGACGCGGATGGTCGCCAGGATCCCTGCCCTCGAACAGGACGGACGCGCGGCCTGACGGCCGTTGTAATCCGACACGCCAAGCTCAACAGGAAGGCGCCATGATCATCGATGCCCACCATCATCTGTGGCAGCTCGCGCGCGGCGATTACCACTGGATGCGGGGCGCGCCCGACATCCTGCTTCGCGATTACATGCCCGAAGACATGGCGCCGCTTTTGCAGCGCTTCGGCGTCGGGCGGACCATCGTCGTGCAGGCGGCCGAGACGCGCGCCGAGACCGATTTCCTGCTCGAGCTTGCGGCGCGCACCGACTTCATCGCCGGTGTC
The DNA here is from genome assembly GCA_017308345.1 of Alphaproteobacteria bacterium. Classification (GTDB taxonomy): domain Bacteria; phylum Pseudomonadota; class Alphaproteobacteria; order Rhizobiales; family Rhizobiaceae; genus Mesorhizobium. The sequence continues at coordinate 10,054 of JAFKFE010000503.1, forward strand.
GTCGGATGGCTTGACATGGAGGCCGACGATTTCGCCGACCAGCTTCGCCTCTACAAGGACAGGCCGAAATTCGTCGGCATCCGGCCGATGCTGCAGGACCTCGAAGACGACGCCTGGATCCTGCGGCCGACCGTGCTTCGCAATCTCGGCAGGATCGCCGACAGCGGCATCGCCTTCGATTTCCTGACCTTCCCGCGCCACCTGGAGCATGTCGCCTCGGCGCTGGAGAAAGTTCCGGCATTGCGCGCGGTGATCGACCATGTCTCGAAGCCGCCTATTGCAAGCGGCGCGCTGGATCCCTGGCGGGACGCGATCGCGCGCGTCGGCGCATTCGGTGACGTCCACTGCAAGCTATCGGGCATGATCACCGAGGCCGAACCATCAGAATGGCGGGCTGCCGATTTCGACCCTTACGTGCATCATGTCGTGGCATGTTTCGGTGCGGATCGGCTGATGTTCGGGAGCGACTGGCCGGTCTGCCGGATCGCGGGCGGCTATGGCGACGTGCTGGCCGCCGCCATGCTCAGCCTGCCCGCGGAACTGCGCGGCGATATCAGGATATTCTCGACCAACGCAGCACGGTTCTATCGGGTTTGAGCTTCACGTCGGCCCGGCGCTGGTTGTCGCGGAAATTTCGCTCATTCATCGTTGCGGATACTATTATATTAGTGTAACTCAGCCAGAAGCATAAAGTTCCACGGCGGCCGGGCACCCGGAACAAGGGATGCTCAGGCGCTGCGCGATTTTCGAACGACGGGAGGAGCCGTCTTCGAACAAGGCGGCTTGAGAGGATCGCAATGCAACAGCAGATCTCTGAAACCCTCGTCCAGATCGCGCGGGACAGAGCCCTGCGGCTGACCGACAAGACCGCCTACGCCAATCTCAGGGACGGCAAGGAAGAGCAGAGGCGGATCAGCTACCGGCAATTGGATGATTCATGCCGGCGCATCGGCGCCGCGCTGCAGCGCAGGAATGCCGCGGGGGAGCGCGTCCTGCTTCTGTTTCCGCAAGGCGCCGAATTCGTGCTCGGCTTCTTCGGCACGCTCTATGGCGGCGCGATCGCGGTGCCGGCGCACACGCCTAAACCCAACAAGCGAAGCTGGGCGACGTTCGAAGCGATCGTGGCCGATTGCAAGCCGCGCTTCGTCCTTACCTGCCACGCCATCCGCGACAGCATCGTGGCCTGGTCGAAGCCCTATCCGACAATCAGCGGCCTGGAGTTCCTGTGCGTCGAGGACCTCGAACAGGAAAACGGCCCGGATGCCTGGGACGCGTCGGCCGACGCCAGGACCGACATCGCCTTCCTGCAGTACACCTCCGGCTCGACCAGCACCCCGAAGGGCGTGATGGTGAGCCATGCCAATCTCATCCACAATGCGCGTCTCACCGCCCGCCACATGGGCCATGACGAAGATACCGTCATCGTCAGTTGGCTGCCCCTGTTTCACGACCTCGGATTGATCGGCATCGTCATCCAGACGCTCTATGTCGGCGCCACCTGCTACATGATGAGTCCGGCGGCCTTCAGCGGCAATCCGGCGCTCTGGCTGCAGGCGATCAGCCGCTACCGCGCGACGTCGAGCATGTCGTCCGACTTCGGCTATCGGCTGTGCGTCAAGTCGATACGGCCGGAGCAGCTGGAAGGCGTGGACCTCAGCTCATGGCGAAACGCGCTCAATGCCGCCGAGCCCATCCATGCCTCGACGCTCGCCGGCTTCCAGGAGAAATTCGCGCCGTTCGGTTTCGCCGAGGACGCTTTCTTCCCGGCCTACGGCCTGGCCGAGGCGACGCTGCTCAGCACCACATCGCGCGTCGGAGAGAGACCTGTTGTCATACAAGTCGACAAGGCAGCGTTGGCGCGCGGCGTTTTCTTGCCCTTGAAAGACGTTGGGGACGATGCGGTGGAGCTGGTCAGTTCGGGACGCCCTGCCGACGACATGGAAGTCGCCATAGTCGATCCCGAGACGCGGTCGCGCTGCGCCGATGGCGCTATCGGCGAGGTGTGGGTGCGCGGCGCAAGCATTGCCCGCGGCTACTGGCAGGCGCCCGACGCCAGCCGCCAGACTTTTGGGCAGAGCCCGGCCGAGGCGGCCGAGCCGCACTTCCTGCGCACCGGCGACCTCGGCTTTCTGTGGAACAAGGAGCTGTTCATCGCCGGACGGCTCAAGGACCTGATCATCTCGCGCGGCCGCAACATCTACCCGCAGGATATCGAGCTCACCGTCAAGGACAGCCATCCGGCGTTCCGCACCGTCAATGGCGCGGCTTTTTCGATCGAACGCGACGATGGGGAGACGATCGTCGTGGTGCACGAGATCGAGCGTACGGCGCGCAATGCGATCGATCTCACCGAGCTTGAAAAGACGGTGCTCGGCGCGGTCTGGCAGGAGCA
>JAFKFE010000837.1 GCA_017308345.1 Alphaproteobacteria bacterium
GCGCATGGAGGTCACCGACTTCATGGCGGTGATCTTCAACCCGGTCGCCCAGGCGAAGTTCGTCCACACCGTTTCGGCCGGCTATGTCTGCGCCGCCACTTTCGTGCTCGGCGTCTCGGCCTGGTATCTGCTGCGCGGGCGCCACGTGCAGCTCGCCAAGCGTTCCTTCGTGATCGCCTCGGCCTTCGGCCTGGCATCGGCGCTGTCCGTCATCGTGCTCGGCGATGAAAGCGGCTACGCGCTGACCGACAACCAGAAAATGAAGCTCGCGGCCATCGAAGCCATGTGGGAGACCGAGCCGGCGCCGGCATCCTTCACGGCGTTCGGCATCCCCAGCCAAAGCGATCACGAGACGCATTTCGCCATCCGCATCCCATGGGTCATGGGCATCATCGGAACCCGTTCGCTCGACAAGCAGATCGCCGGCATAGACGAGCTCGTCGCCCATGCGCAAACCCGCATCCGCAACGGCATCACGGCCTACGACGCACTGGAGAAGATCAAGGCGGACCGCAATGACACCGCCGCCCGGGCGGCCTTCGATGCCAGCTCCAAGGATCTCGGCTACGCGCTGCTGCTCAAGCGGTATCTGCCCGATCCGAGGCAGGCGAGCGAGCAGCAGATCAAGGACGCGGCCTGGTCGACGGTGCCTTACGTGCCGCTGCTCTTCTTCGGTTTCCGGCTGATGGTGGCATGCGGTTTCGTTCTTGCCGCGCTGTTCGCGCTGTCGTTGTGGCGCACGAGCCGGGAGACCGAAGCGCCGCGCTGGCTGCTCCGCGCCGCGCTGCTTGCCACGCCGCTGCCCTGGATCGCGGTCGAGGTGGGTTGGTTCGTGGCGGAGTTCGGCCGCCAGCCCTGGATCATCGACGGCGTGCTGCCGACGTTCCTGGCCACCTCCGAACTTGGCGTGACTGACCTTCTGCTCACCATCGCCGGCTTCACGCTCGTCTATGGCGTGCTCGCCGTCATCGAGGTCAGGCTGATGCTGGCCGCGATCCGCAAGGGACCGGAGGTCGCGAACGTCATCGATGATCTGCGTCCGAACGCGGATCCCGCATTGCAACCCGCAGAGTGAAGGATCACGGCGATGATCGACTTTCTTTTCAACTACGAAACGCTGCGCGTGATCTGGTGGGTTCTGCTGGGCGTGCTGCTGATCGGTTTCGCCGCCACCGACGGGTTCGACATGGGCGTCGGCGCGCTGCTGCCTTTCGTGGGCAAGACCGATGCCGAGCGGCGCGTGGCGATCAACACCATCGGCCCGGTCTGGGAGGGCAATCAGGTGTGGTTCATTCTCGGCGGCGGCGCCATCTTCGCGGCGTGGCCAGCGCTCTACGCGGTGAGTTTCTCCGGCTTCTACCTCGCCATGTTCCTGGTGCTCCTGGCGCTCATCATGCGCCCCGTCGGCTTCAAGTACCGGTCCAAGCGACCGGATCCTGCCTGGCGCGCGCGCTGGGACTGGGCATTGTTCGTCGGCGGCGCGGTGCCGGCGCTGATCTTCGGCGTCGCCGTCGGCAACACGCTTGAGGGCGTTCCGTTCCACTTCACGCCGGATCTACGCCCGGTCTATGAAGGCTGCCTTTTCGGATTGCTCAACCCGCTCGCGCTCTAT
>JAFKFE010000838.1 GCA_017308345.1 Alphaproteobacteria bacterium
CCAGCCTGGTGATGAAGCCGCCGGCCGCCCAATGGCTGGCCGAAGTCAGGATTGCGGCCGGCCGCCGGTAGAGCCTTGTCTGCAGATAGGAGGCGCCGAAATCCTCCATCGCCGCGAAGAAGGCCACGCTGGCGTCTTCGGCCGTAGCCGCTGCATACGCCGCCTCGACATGCGGCATCAATCGCGACAGCATCGGTCGCCCCAATTTCAACCCACCCGGATCGCACGGTCGCACGCGCCGTTCGAAGCCGCAAGGCCGCAATTTCACGGCATCCGCCTGTCAACCTCGCGGTATCGGGAGGTTTGATGCGGTTTTCCGCTGGCGTATCAGAAGGGCGTGGTGCCGGCTTGCCGATCCGCGGACGGGTCTGGAACTGGCGCTTCTTCTTGCCACGCCGATTCCCAGGGCCTTGGCGTGGCGGCCGGCCACCCGGTGCCCCTAAGCAGCCACGCGCTGACGCCGGGTGCCGGCCGGTTTTTTGGCAATTCCAGGAAAGAGCGTGAAGCGGTTTTCCGTCCGGAATTGCGTCAAGGCAAAGAGATAGGGCGGATTGCCGTTTCCGTGAAACGGCGAACTGCCCTGCGGTTGGCGCTCCCACGATTGCGAGCCGCCGCCAGATGCGCCCCGACATGGGGGACCCGCTCTCGACCAAACGCCGCAACCGCGGTGAAGGGAGCGGGGCTTGGCGTGGTGCCGTCGGGGCGCATTTCGGCATTCACGGCAAAGCGGTCACGAGACCGCTTCCAAACAAATCGAGCGAGGATGGGACGGTCGCAGCGATGGCCGGGCTTGGCGGCGCGGCCTCGAACCGCTCCCGGCGGATGCACGGCCGGCTGCCGGACTCGTCCCGCCGAGGGTCCGACATAAAGGACAAGCCGACGATCGCCGCGACTGGTACCGAAGCTCCAGAAAGTTGGTAAACCACTTTACGCAACCGCTTTACTAGCCAAATTTTATGAGATAGCGTTGATCCGTTGCTAGCTGGGGCGGACATGAGCACCATCAATGAAGTCGCGATGATGGCGAGGGTGTCGACCACGACCGTGTCGCGCTACCTCAACAATCGCATCGAGCTTCCGGCGGAGACGGCGGCCCGCATCGATGCGGCCATCGTGGCGCTCGACTATCGCCCGAACATTCTGGCCAAGCGTCTCAGTCTCGGCCGCTCCGAGGCGATCGGCATGATGACGCCGGAGATCGCCAATCCGTTCTTTGCCGAACTGGCCGCCGCCGTCGAGGACGAGGCGGAAAAGCACGGCTATTCCGTCCTGATGAGCAGCACCGGCGGCAACCGGGAGCGCGAGCTCGCAAGCCTCCGACGGCTGAAGGACGGTCATGTCGACGGGCTGATCATGATGACCAACCGGCCGGATGACGGCTCTTTGGCCGCCACGCTTCACCATTACGGTCATATCGTTCTGATCGACGAGGACATCCCGGGCGTCAACGTTCCGAAAATCTTCGTCGAGAACCGCGAAGGCGCCCGCGCCGCGACGCGCCACCTGATCGAAGCCGGACATCGGCGCATCGCGCATATCGGCGGCCCAGCGAAGCTGTTCAGCGCCATCGAACGACTGGCCGGATACCGCGACGCCATGGCGGAGGCGGGGA
>JAFKFE010000839.1 GCA_017308345.1 Alphaproteobacteria bacterium
GGCTGAAACCCTCACCAAAATCGCCGACGCCGCAAGCGGGAAACTCTGGTCGGGCTACGCCCTCCCGACGTTCCCCGCTTGCGCCGCCAAGTGGCCTACTTTTACGCCGCCGTGTGGCCGGATTTTGCTCCGCCGTTGACATATATTGGGCATCCGCTACAGAGCCGCTCGGTCGGCGTCTGGTTTATCGGCCTCAGCCGACGCATCGATAAGCCGGGCAGCGGGTTCGGTGGCGTCGCGGTTGCCGCCGTTGAGCCTCTCTATTTCGAAAACTTCTACAGGAAAATGCTGGTGGGCGACGGCACTATCGCGCTCTTCCTGGATGACGCCACCTTGCTTGCCCGCTCGCCCCAGAACGACAAAGCGATGGGAAAGTCCTTCGCGTCGACAGACCTGTTTCAAAGCCTTCGGTCAAACCGCCAAGGCTTCACCTGGTCCGCCAGTCCGATAGACGGGGTTCGCCGACTTGCGGGTTTCCGGCTGCTCGACGGATTTCCGATTGTCGTCCTGATAACCTTGGACGAGGCCGACCTGTTTCGGTCGTGGCGCTCCCATGCGACGGCTCTTAGCGTTGGCGCGGCGATCCTGCTCGCTGTTCTGGCGGTGCTTGAGTGGTTGTCGCGACGGTATCGCAGGCAAGAGGAATACGCACGAAGGCGACTTGAGGAAGCAAGCAGGCTGGAAACGGTTGGACGCCTTACGACCTGGATTGCGCACGACATCGGCAACTTTACAAGGATCGTCCGTTCCGCCGTACTGCTGCTGCGCCCCATGACAGGAGACAAGCCGGAAGCCGCAAGGCTGCTGGACGACATAGAACTATCGCTTACGTCAGGGCGTGAACTGGTGAATCAGTTGCTCGCCTATTCTGGCATGAAGGAAATACGGCCGCAAAGTGCTGATATTGGTACGCTTGTCACCAACGCGCTTCCGGTCCTTAGGCGCGCCGTCGGCCCGGACATAGAAATCAAGTTCGAACATGATGGAACGAATGAAGTGTGCCTAATTGACACCGTCCAGTTTCAGGCCGCGATCGTCAATCTGGTGCTGAATTCCCGCGATGCGATGCCCGACGGGGGAGTGATCACCATCGGATTGCGGATCGTCCGGAGCGTTACAGAAGATCGCTGGATCCAGATCGACGTTCACGACAATGGCCAAGGTATGACCCAAGGCGTCCTCGCCCAGGCGTTCGACCCATTCTTCACCACGAAGTCGCCGGATAAGGGCAGCGGACTGGGGCTCGGTCAGGTTCTCGATTTTGTCGATCGCAGCGGAGGTCAAGTCCTGGCCTCCAGCGCCGAGGGGCTAGGGGCGACGGTTAGCTTGCGGTTTCCCGTTCATGATTTGCGCGAGATGAATGGGGGCATATCGGCGCCTTGAGCTGCTGGACAGCCTCGCCGGCATCGATTTACCTTCGCCTGTCATCCTTTCTGCCGAGAGATCGTGATCATGCGGCCACTTAAAATACTGATCGCCGACGATCACAGCATTGTCCGTGCGGGCATCAGAGCTGTCCTGGACAAGCGGGCAGAATGGAAAGTATGCGCGGAAGCCGACAACGGCGAGGCCGCAGTGAACCTGGCGATCGAATGCGCCCCCGAC
>JAFKFE010000840.1 GCA_017308345.1 Alphaproteobacteria bacterium
GATGCTTCACCGCCTGGAACGATCCGATCGGGCGGCCGAAGGCGACGCGCTCGAGCGCATAGTCGCGGCCCATTTCCAGCGCGCGATCCGCGCCGCCGACCTGCTCTAAGCGATCAGCACGCGCGGTTCGAAGCGGCCCTTGACCGGGATGTCGAGCAGGAAGGTCATGCCCGCCTGCGGATCGAGAGCGCGCTGCTTCTCGTCCTTGCCCTTCCAGGCCGAGGTCACCGCCAGGCGATCGGCCTTCCCGCCGACAAAGGCGGGGCAGGAGGCCTGCGTGACGGGCATCGCGATCTCGCGCAGCAGCGCGCCGTCCGGCGCATAGGCTTTCACCGCCCTGCCGCCCCAGACGGCGTTCCAGAGAACCCCGTCGCGGTCGACGACCGAGCCGTCGACATAGCCTTTTTGCGAGCGATGGTCGACGAACACCTTCGGCTCGCCCGCCGGGAGGCCGGTCGCCGGATCGCAGGCGACGCGCATCAGCAGGCCGGTCGCGGTATCGGTGTAGTAAGCGATCGTTCCGTCTTGCGAGAAGCAGATCGAGTTCGACACGGTGATGTCGGAATATAGCCGGCGAAGCTCGCCCTTGAAGAACCAGTAGATCGAACCGGCGCCCTTCTCCTCGTCCTTGCCCATCGTGCCCGTCCACAGCGCACCGCAGGGATGGACGCGGGAATCGTTGGAGCGCGTCGCCGGATTGTCCGCCTCGACCGGCGTGTGCGGCGTCAGCCTGCCGGTCTTGACGTCCCTGACCTGCAGGCCGATCTCGGTGGCGATGAGCTGGCGGTCGTCGTCGATGACGGCGACGGCGCTGGCCATGACGCCAAGGTCATGGACCTTCAGCGCGCCGGCGAGCGGCTTTTCGAGCAGCTTGCCGTTGACGATGTCGAACCAGAACAGCGTGTCAGTGGCGGGATCGTAGCTCGGGCCTTCGCCGAGCTCGCAGATATGGTCGGAAAAAACCGAAACGCCGTCCATCAAACCCCTCCGAAAGCTTCATCCCAGGCAGCGACGGCGGCGCGGGCGCGCCGCGCCACGTCCTCGACGCTCGCGCCCGGCCTGTAGAGGCTCGACCCCAGGCCGAAGACACTGACGCCGACCGCCTTGTAGCCGGCAAAGTCCTTGTCGGAAACACCACCGACCGCGCCAATCAAGGTCGTTGGCGGCAGCACGGCGCGGACGGCCGCGATGCCGCTCGCTCCCAGCACGCTTGCGGGGAAGAATTTCAGCGCCGAGGCGCCCAGCCGGATCGCCTGGAAGGCTTCGGTGGGCGTGAACACGCCGGGCATCGTCACCATGGAATGATGCATGGCGCGACCCATGACATCGGCATCGATGTTGGGGCTGACCAGCAGGCGTCCGCCGGCCTTGTGCAAGGCGTCGACGTCCGCCCTTCGCTCCTGCGCGTGCTGACCGACCTCTATGTGCAGCAGCCGCAGCGCCACACCGACGAGGAGGAGCGGCAATACGCCGAACTCGCCAGGCGCCTCTTGCCGGTCGTCGACAAGGCGACACGGGTGACGGTCGCGACCAAGCTCGCGAGCTATCCGTTTGCTCCCGCGACGGTCATCGAACAATTGAGCCGCGACGTCGCCGAGGTCGCGA
>JAFKFE010000841.1 GCA_017308345.1 Alphaproteobacteria bacterium
GGAGATGATGAGTCCCGAGGCCAAAGCGCATTTCGGGATACGGGACGGAGAAAGATGGTGAGGCGGGATACAAGTGGCTTGGCGGAAGCCGGCACGACCGCCTGCTCCGCGTCGGAAGGACGGCTATCCGAGATCCTGCTGGAAAGCGTCACCGCTCTCGCGGGAGCAGGAGAGGTGGAGACCGCCTGCCGGCTTGCCGGACAGGCCTGCGTGGCCTTGAGAACGAGCGACACGGCGGCTGCACGTCGCTTCGACATACTGCTGCACCGGTTGACCCCGAATGTGACGTGGTAGGGCACGTGAAGAGGCGACCTATGAAGCTGGAGCAACAGGATGGAGTTTTCACGATCGAGGCTTCGCTGCTGGGCGAGCTTCTGAACGTACAGCCATCTGACGTTCAGGTCCTGATGCGCCGCAACGAAATCACCAGCCTTTGTGAGCGCGGCGAGGGGGAGCATGGAGGGAAATTCCGATTCACATTCTCCTACAGGGGCCGTCGCGCGCACTTGAATGTCGACGAAGCAGGAACGATCAAGCGCCGCTCGATCGTCGAGCTCGGCGAACGGCCGCCGCCTGCAGCCGATTACTCCATGGAACGGCCAAGCGCGTCGTCGAGAGCCTGGAGCTCGAGATTGCCAGCCAACAAGGCATCCTTCTCAGCAACCGACAGTACTTTCGCCCGAACCTCAGATTCCCACGTTACGAAGGATGACAACAATGGCTACTGAAAATCTGCTTAGAGACCGCGCCATCGGCGAAATCGCCGCGACGTTGCCCGGCGCGACCGCTGTGTTCCGCAGATTCAAGCTCGACTTCTGCTGCGGCGGCGACGCGATGCTGGCCGAAGCGGTTCGCAAGCGCGGCGTGGACATCGCCGCCGTAGAGGCGGCGCTTGTCGCGCTCGACCAGAGCAAATCCATTCCTGCGCCGGAAGCAACCGGCGCGCTGATCGACTACATCGTGAGCCGCTATCACGCGACGCATCGGCGCGAGCTGCCCGAGCTCATTCGTCTGGCGCGGAAGGTCGAAGCAGTCCATGCCGGTCATCCGGAGGCGCCGCGGGGCCTTGCCGACACGCTTGAGGCGATACAGGGCGAACTTGAGGAGCATATGCAAACTGAGGAGACAGCGCTCTTCCCATCCATGCGGCACCGGGACGATGCTGGAAGCACACGTCCGATTACGCAGATGCGTCACGACCATGATCGGCATGGCGAACATCTGCGCCACCTGGAGGCGGTCGCCAAGAGCTTCGTCTTGCCAGAGGGCGCTTGTCGGTCCTGGGAGGCCCTCTATGTCGGGACGGCCAAACTGGTTGACGACGTGATGGAACACATCCACCTCGAGAACAACGTGCTGTTCCCGAGATTCGAGGATCACGAGCGGCCTGAGTGAATGATTTCGCTTGGAGCCAGCTGGCTCGTCTCCAGATCCGGGCAGGGTTCTTGCCCGGCTGGCAGGCGGCCCGCCAGAGTTCATAGGCAACACGGAGAAGACGTTATGAGTGAAGAGCTTTATCCCAGGCCGACAAAGGCGTTGGCGGAGAAACGCCGCACGCTCGCGCCCGAAGCTGAATCGGCTTTCCGTCACTTTAGCCAGATTGT
>JAFKFE010000842.1 GCA_017308345.1 Alphaproteobacteria bacterium
TCGGTGCGCATCACCGTGCCCTCGGTGTTGCTCTCGATCGCGATCGACTCGGCGCACGGCTATGCCCTGGCCAACTGGCGCTTCAAGGGCGCCGACACCTTCTTCATCATCCTGATCGTCGGCGCCTTCATTCCTTACCAGGTAATGATCTATCCGATCGTCATCATCCTGCGCGAGATCGGCATCTATGGCTCGCTGACCGGCCTGGTGATCGTGCATTCGATCTTCGGCATGCCGATCCTGACGCTGTTGTTCCGCAACTATTTCACGTCGATGCCGGAAGAGCTGTTCCGCGCCGCGCGCGTCGACGGCGCGGGCTTCTGGGGCATTTACCTGCGCATCATGCTGCCGATGTCGCTGCCGATCTTCGTCGTCGCCATCATCCTGCAGGTGACCGGCATCTGGAACGACTTCCTGTTCGGCGTCGTCTACACGCGTCCCGACACCTATCCGATGACGGTGCAGCTCAACAACATCGTCAATTCGGTCCAGGGCGTGAAGGAATACAATGTCAACATGGCAGCGACCATCCTGACCGGGCTGGTTCCGCTCATCGTCTACTTCATTTCCGGCAAGCTCTTCGTGCGCGGCATCGCCGCCGGCGCGGTGAAAGGATGATGATGGCAGTAGAAATCGCCAATCCAAGCGTTTCGATCCAGGACCTGTCGCTCAATTTCGGCGCCGTCTCGGTGCTGCGGACGCTCAACCTGGATGTCGCCGAGGGCGAGTTCATCGTGCTGCTCGGGCCGTCCGGCTGCGGCAAGTCGACCCTGCTCAACTGCATCGCCGGCCTTCTCGACATTTCAGACGGCCGCATCTTCATCAAGGGCAAGAACGTCACCTGGGAAGAGCCGAAGGACCGCGGCATCGGCATGGTGTTCCAATCCTACGCGCTCTATCCGCAAATGACGGTGGAGAGGAACCTTTCCTTCGGCCTGCGCGTCGCCGGCGTGGCGAAGGACGAGATCGCCAGGCGCATCGCGCGCGCCGCCGAGATCTTGCAGATCGAACCGTTGCTGCAGCGCAGGCCGGCAGCGCTTTCCGGCGGCCAGCGGCAACGCGTGGCGATCGGGCGCGCGCTGGTGCGCGACGTCGATGTCTTTCTGTTCGACGAACCGCTCTCCAATCTCGACGCCAAGCTGCGTTCGGAACTGCGCGTCGAGATCAAGCTGCTGCACCGCCGTTTGCAGAACACCATGATCTACGTCACCCACGACCAGATCGAGGCGATGACGCTGGCCGACCGCATCGCTGTGATGAAGGGCGGCGTGATCCAGCAGCTCGACGCGCCGCAGACGATCTACAACCGCCCTGTCAACCGCTTCGTCGCCGGCTTCCTCGGCTCGCCGGCGATGAATTTCATCGACGGCCGCCTGGAGAAGGACGGCAGCGGCTGGCACTTTGCCGTCGATGATGCGCGCATCCCGCTTGCAACCTATGCCTTTGAGAAGGGGCCGGTGCCCGGGCCAGCGGTCTTCGGCATCCGGCCTGAGCATGTCGCCTTCAACAGCGGCACGGGCTGGCCTTTCACGGCGACGGCCGATGTCGAGGTCGTGGAGCCGATGGGTTCCGATACGCTGGTGTGGTTGAAGCTGGGCGGG
>JAFKFE010000504.1 GCA_017308345.1 Alphaproteobacteria bacterium
ACGCTGCCGGCCTTGATCTCGTCGAGCCGGCTTGCCAGATAGCGTCGCCATTCCTCCTCGCCGATATCGCCATAGATCCCGTTGCGCCGGTTGATCTCCATCAGCAGGCTGAACGGCGCGCCGACGCTGACGTCGTCGTCCGACATTTTGGAAATCCTGCGATACGAGCGGTTGATGATGAGCGTGTCGAGCCTCGCGTCGAGCAGCACCACGCCCATTTGCATCGCGTCCAGCGTCCGTTCGAGATCGGCAAGATGGTGCGCGCCGTCATCACCCCTGCCCGGCGCGCCTGCGGCGATATCCTCGAACAGGCTGGCAAGCGCCGTGACGTTGCGGCCGATGCCGCGATAGCCGATGAATTGTCCCGTGCCGTCGAAACGCGGTGACCCGGTGACGGATATCCAACGGCAATCGTCGCGGCCGCCTCTCAGCTCAAAGACGAAATCGCGGAAGGGTCGGCACGCCTTGATGTCGTCGAGATAGGCGGTGGCACCGCCGTTCCCGATCGTCTTGAGGAAATCCAGGCGTAAGCGGCCCAGTGTGCTCTCCGGATCGACGCCGGTGGCGGCCTGATAGCTCCCGGACAGCCAGGAAAAGCGCAACTGAGCGTCGGTTTCCCATATCCAGTCGGCCGCGGCCTCGACCAGGGCGAGAAGCGCCTCGGACGACCCGGGATCGGCGGCGAAAGCCGCGCCGTCCCACGCCCCGCCCTTTCGTGCGCTGTCCGCCCCGACAGACCCGTCCGTATCCGCCATTCCAGCCCCCAAGGCCGAACCGTTCCGGTTCGCTGGCGGAATGTGCCCGACAAGCATTAACGATCCGCTAACCATAACGAATCGCAAGCTCCGCCGCATGATGACGTCGAGAAGATTTCCCATCGTGGCGCCGGCTGCGGTAATCCGTCTGTTGGCAATCGGGGTAACGACACACTATAAGGCGCCTGAGGTACTGCTAATGTTCGGTCGAATCGCCGTTTTCGTCTTGTGTCCGGCGCTGCTTGCGGCGGGTAGCTGCGCGCGCAGCGACGACGGCACGGTGATCGTTCCAAGCCGGATGGATGTCAGGCGTGTCTGGGACAAGGCTCCGCCGGGAACCACCGCATCGAGGCAGATCGCCTTGGATGTGTTTCCTCTGCCGCCGCGCGCGCCCGCGAGCCCCGCGGCGCGGCGTCATTCCAGGCCCGCCGTGGCGACGCCATCCCTGAGCCGGGATCTGCCAGATAGGTCTTCCGGCGAGAGCCCCCTCGCCTGCAGGAATATCGGCGGAAGCGGCAAGCGCTATCGCGTCGTCTGCGAATAACTCGCTCCGGCCCAGGCCGTGCGGCCGGATGACTCGCCCCAAGAAAAGAGGACGACGACCGGATCAGTTCGCGGGCCGGATCAGTTCGCGGGGAAGAAGGCCGGCCCGACCACGCGCACAAGCTTCGGGCTCGTAGGGGCTACTACCTCGGCGGGCGCCGTCCTTGTCCAGGTCGGGCCTTGTCGTGGGCAAGGGAATGATGGCGTTTTCCATGTTGCCGGGCGTCACCGTGCGCGCCCTGAGTTCGGCCACCCGCTGGGAGTAGCGTTTGAGGTCGCAGGCCTTGAATTCGGTGGCATCGCGATAGCGGAATGCGCCCGGGAGCTCGGTATAGGGCTTGCGGGTCTCGATCGCGACCATCTGATCGGTCTCGAGGTTCGGATCGCTCAGCGTGTAGAGGTCGACGCCCTGATCGTCGCAGATGTAACGGCATTGATCGGCCGTGTCCTCGAGGTCGCCGGCCTGCGCGAATTGCGAGTTCGGCGCGGGGAAGAAATAGCCGTCCGAAAGGCGAACGCAGAAAAGCATCGCATTCCCGCCATAGGCCGGACCGGAAGCTTCCGTCTTGGCCGCCGATTGCCGCTTGGACGCGGCCTGACAGCCGAGGGCGACATACCTGGCCTGCAACCCCGAGGAGTCGCGGCCCGGATTGCCGATGCTGGCGATCCGGCGCTGCACGTCGGCGCGGTTGCGGGCAAGATCCGCGCAGGCGTTGAACAAGCCGCCGACGGCGCTGCTGGCGGTGCAGCGGCGCTGCCGCTCGATACCTTGGATCGCGGCAAGCTGACGCCGCAGTTGCGCCAGTTCGGGGCTCACCGCGCCGCGGTCGCCCGACAGCATCTGGCTTCTCAACGCCGAGCAGGAATCGGCGTGAGAAACCTGCGTGAGCGCTGAGGTCGCCATGGCCACCAGGAATGGTAACTTAAGAAATCGTAACCTCGTCATCGGGCGTCACCCTTGCTCGAAACACAAGTTCGACTTAGTTAAGCTCTTCTAATTGAGAAAATACTCATGAACGTTGAGTTCGACCACAAGATTTCTTATATGATATTCGCAATACTCTGAATCCTGTGAAGAGAATATTACGTTTTCACCTCAAGGTTGAGAGAGAAGCCGAAAACCATTTTCAAGCCGGCCGTGGCCGTACCGCCGGCGCGATCACGGATTGCTGATGAAACCTTTGGCCGGCGGACGACGTTGTTGACGCTGATGTGATCCGCGCAGCACCGAGGAGACTGAAGATGTCCTTTCACTTCACCGTCTCTGGCCTGACCAGGAACCTGATCCATTCGCTTGGGTTGGATCATGAGCAGGCGCCGAGGCCCCTTACCCCCGAACAGAGCCTTCTGCTGGATTGTTATCTGGCCGGGCAGATTCCCGACTCCGCATGGAGCGACTATATTTTCGAGATGCCGGAGTTGGAGAAGCACGCCCAGGTCAGGCGCGCACGCGGTCTGACCTGAAACGTCAAGTCTGCCGCTTATTTCTTCGGCGAGTTGAACTGCAGCGTGAAGACGTTGCCGGCAATGCCTTGCGCCAGCGACGGCGAGAAGCTGACCGGCAGGCAGTCATCGAGGGCCTCGGTCGCTGCATCGACATAGGCCTTGCGCGCCTTGTCGTCGCCGCCGACATGAATGGCGGTTGCTCTCGGCGGTCCGATCAGCGTGCCGTCGCGCTTGAAGCTGAAGCTGAGCGTGACCGAGGAATTCCCGGAGTTGGCCGGCGCAGTCCAGCAGGCAAGCAAGGCCGTGCCGACCTCGTTCATGCTGTTGAGCGATGCAGCGGCCGATGGAAAGGACGCGACCAGCAGCGCGCCCGCCATCGTCAAGAACCTTGCCGTCCTCATCGCGGATCCTCGTTGCACCGCTCAACCGCCTGAAGGCACCGTACGATCCATGACGAGGATGACAATAGGATTTCAGCGGACCTGTCGGCGGCGCAATCATACTGTCGTGATTGCGACGCGATGGCCTTGGAGCATGATGCCGAAAAGCGTGCAGCGGTTTTCGGGCGACATCATGCCCTATCTCTACAGAAGCAAAAGGCCGGCGCGGAGCCGACCTTTCCCTTGCCTCGTCATGGCGCCAGTACATCCGTGGTCGCCGCGAGGACTGGAAACAGTAGACAGGCCTTAGGTTAACGAAACCTTAACCTGGCGCGCCGCTACGCCCTGGCCTGCGATTTCACATGGGCGATGTAGCCGCGCACGTCACCGGCTGGTTCGGCATAGGCCTTGCCGAGCTTCTTCTCCAACGCCGCCATATACTCTTTCGCCCATTTGGGCAGCGCATAGTCGATGACGGCCAGGAATTCGAGCGTTGCCGCGAGCCTTATATCGGCGATCGACGGATTCTTGCCGCCGATGAACGGTTTGCCGTCCCGGAAGAAAGAGTGGAACACCTCCAGCGGCTCGGCGATCGCGGCCATCGCGGCCTTCTGCGCCTCCGACTTCTTGTCCGGATTGGCATCGCTGTGGCCGACCTCGCCGGCATATTGCGGAAAACCGAGCGCCGGATAGGTGGCTCTGGCGACGTAAGGATAAAGCGTGCCGACGAGGTAGAACATGGCGCTGTCTATCATCGCCCGCTTGGCCGGCGCCTTCGGATAGAACTTCTCCAGTCCATGCTTGTTGGCGAGATACTGCATGATGGCGCAGCTTTCCCACAGCACGCCGCGCGGCAGGCCCTTGTCCTCGATCATCGGCGTCAGATGCGCCGGATTGCGCGCCAGGAATTCAGGCGAGCGCGTATGGCCCCAGGCATCGGTCTCCGCGGGATCGAGCCCGGCCGCGCGCGCGAACACCCGCACCGTCATGTTGTTGACGCTTGGCCTCAGCACGCTGAGTTTCACGCCCGGTTTCTTAGCCGGCTTCGCTTTGGGTGCGGCTCTTGCCGTCACTTTGGGTGCGGCTCTTGCCGTCACCTTCGCGGCCGCTTTCGCCGCGGGCTTTGCCGCGGCTTTGGCCCCGGGTTTCTTCGCGTTCTTCGTTGCAGCCTTTGCCATCTTGGTCCTCCCTCTGACCTGGTTAGTATGGATTTTTCGCCGCCCTGTTTTCCGACAGGGTTTCGCGCGACCGCTCGACCAGCGCCTGGATGGCGTCGGCCAGATGGAGTTCGGCGATGTTGTAGTCGCCGCGCGCCACGCGGATCTTGTGCGCCTCCATCAGCACGTCGGCGTGGGTGAAGCCGGCCGGCGGCTCGAAGCGGTAGGAAGCAAGCTCGATCAGCAGCCCGAGCGGGTCCTCGAAATAGATCGAATCCATGAAGCCCCGATCCTTGACGCCGCTGTGCCTGATGCCGCGCTCGTCGAGCCGCGCGACCGCCTGAAGGAAGGTGACCCGCGACACCGAGAACGCGATGTGGTGGACGCAGCCGATATCGGTCGGCGTCCGCCGCTTGACCGGGCTCCGGCTCTCGTCGGTGAAGACGGTGATCAGACGCCCGTCACCCGGGTCGAAATAGAGATGGCTTTCGCTCGCCTTGTCGAGGTTGGGTTGCTCGAAGATGAAAGGCATGCCGAGCACGCCCTCCCAGAAGTCGATCGAGGTCTGGCGTCCGGCGCCGACCAGCGTGATGTGATGAACGCCTTGCGACTGCAGCTTCCGCATTGGTTCCTCCCCGCCCGCGCTTGCTTGCCGGCTGGCGGGATTTCGGATGCCCGGCCGCCCTTGGATCGGCGCGCTTGATACGCGACCGCCGCCAGGCTCTCACCGCGCTCCGCATCCCGCATCCTGCGGGATTGTGGCCGGCGCATTCATGAAGGGATGCTAATTCAATCCGGGACGTTGCGCCAGAAGCGCGTCGCTTTCTTTGGGATTCCGGGGCGTCCGCGATGACGCGGATCGGTCGCGGCTGTCCGCCTCGGGTTCGGTCGAGGCGTGGCCAGGCGCCGCCTCAGGTCAGGATCCAGGCCACGCTCCTGCCGGTGTCGGTCGGGACAGCTCCGATTCCGGCGGAGAGATCGGGCGAGATGACCCCCAGTGGCGCGTCCAGGATGTGCGCTATTGCCTTGAGGGTCCTGGTGGAGGCCGTCTTCCCGGAGCGCTCTATTTGCGACAGCATGCTCGGGGTTATTCCGGCTTGGGCGGCGAGTTGCCGTCCACTAAGGCCGCGCAGGATCCTGAGGACGCGAACCGGGTTCTCGCCGGCGGCGATCTTGTCGAGGGCGCGCTTGGGCAAAGGGCTGTTGCGGACAGGCTCCTCAAGCTCTGTCACACCTGCCATCGCGGTCCGCTTGAGCATGCGGAACTGGGATTCCGGCAGCACGACCATGCGCTCCCTGGAGCCTGGGTGCTTGATGAATTGGACGTTTAGCTTCATGTCGACGGGCGTTCGGGTTTGGCTTGCGCCCCGCTCAGGGACGGAGCCTGGATCACCTGGAAAACCAAAAGCCAAAGATCAGCAATGAGATCGGGAAGGACATCTGCCGAAAGTCAGGGACGACATGACGAAAGTCATATTCGTTTGCGGCTGGTTCGGGCTTAGGTCAAAGTGGACACGTCGCGCATCGCGGCTGTTTTTGTGGGAACGAATGATCGACATCGGCACAGAATTACTGCCGGCCGCGCAAGCGGAAGTCATCGGACTTGCTGTTTTGCGGGCCGACAGGACAGTCCAGCAGAAAGTAGGACACCTGGTCGATTGGCTTCCCGCCCTCGGAGCGGACTGCTGCCTGTGCGCGCTGCTGGTCGGGATGGAGGCCGAGATGGCGGCCCTGTCCGAAGGACGCCGCGATCTGATTGCCTTGTCGGGCGTGCGGGCCGAACTGCCCGGGCTGGACCGGCCGGTCACGGCGGTCATCCTGTGGAACGGCGATCGATCGCACTACGTCGTAATCGCGATGCCGGACTTCACGGCGCGTCAGGCCGAGATCATGTTTGAAAGCGAGCGGCGCGCCAGGCGCTTGATGGAGCAGCAGCTCGAGGCGGCCAACTCCGAAGTGCGCTTCGCCTCGCTCGCCCGCACGCGCCTTCGCCTGGCGCGCGACCTCCACGACACGCTCGTGCATTCGATCGTCGCCCTGCTGACGCAGATCCGGCTGACGCGGCATTTCCTGACGACCGACCCCGCCCGCGTTTCGGAGGGACTGGCGATAGCCGAGGAAGCGGCGATAAGCGGCCTCGCGAGGGCGCGCGACGCCATCGCCCGGCTCAGGATGCCCGACGACCTCGAACTGGATTCGGATGTCGAAAAGATGCTGTCGGACTTCGCGCGGCAGACCGGCGCGGAGGTCTCCATGCGCATCGATGACGGGGCCCGGGCCGGATTGCAGGATCACGCGACCACCCTTCGACGCATCGTTGGCGAGGCGTTGCGCAACATCGAGGCGCACGCGAAGGCGCGGCAGGTCCGGTTCGACGCGGTCGTGGAGAAGACCGAAGCCGGCCGAAGGCTGATTGTCGATATCCGCGACGACGGACGTGGTTTTGACCGGACCCTCCCCAAACAGGGGCATTTCGGGCTGATCGGAATGGCCGAATTCGCCGAACTCGCGGGAGGGCAATGCACGGTCGAGAGCGCCCCGGGAGCGGGTACGCTGGTCCGGGCATCCCTGCCCTTGACCGCGCTGGCGGCGAACGCCCGGTCCGGCGCCGTGGAGGGTGTGGAAAGATGACTGATCCGCGCCGAAAACCCGAAAGGATACGCGTGTTGATCGCCGAGGATCAGACATTGATCCGGGAAGGCCTTGCCACGCTCCTTGCCCAGCAAAACGACGATTTCGAAATCGTCGGCGCCGCCGCCGACGGCGAGCAGGCGATCGAGTTCGCGCGCCGATATCGTCCGGACGTGGTCCTGATGGATCTGCAAATGCCGCGCGCCGACGGCGTCACGGCAACGCAGCGGATCCTGCGCGAGTTTCCGGGAACCAGCATCGTGGTCCTGACCACCTTCGAGACCAACGAGCTGATCTTCGAGGCCGTCAGCGCCGGAGCCAAGGCATATTTGTTGAAGGATTCCAGGATCGACGAGATCGCGGCGACGATCCGGACCGTGGCGAACGGCCAGTCCGCGCTTTCGCCCGGCGTGGCCGCGCGAATCCTGGAAGAATTCAAGCGGTTGCGCCCCCGGCACGCCCCGGCGAGCGTATCGGTCCGCAACGACCTCACCGCGCGTGAGAATGAAATCCTGAAACTGATCATCGAAGGCAGGAGCAATGGCGAAATCGGCGCGCAACTGCATCTGGCCGAGGGGACGATAAAGAACTACGTCAGCACGATTCTGGAGAAATGCGGAGCCAAGAACCGCACCGAGCTGGCCATAAAGACAATAAGCTGAGCAACCATCCAGGATGAACGCGCATTCTTTCACGCGCACTGTCGGATGCCGGACTTGCCTCGCACTGGAACGGCAGGGCAATCGAACGCGCAAAAAGAGCCCGCGGCTTCGGGGTTTGGGGGGGAAAGCCACGGGCAGTCTTGTTGCCTGAGTTCCTGCTCTTGGCGGCAGGTCGAGTAAATGGCGGCGATGCTTGGCTCTTGGCGGCTAGCCCGCCGCCCGGTCGCGAGCTTCGATTTCACGAAACGCCAATATGGCCAAAACCATTTCGGCGCTGCCGATCGAGGACTTCGGTGCAAGCAACCCCAAGAGCGCATCGAGCTGTTCGGCGTCCATTCCGGTCAACTGGTCTTTGACGACCTGCATGGCGCCCTCGAGCCTTCCGAGCGATTCTGCGACGATTTTCATTTCCGAAACCCTGCCGCGCGGTTCGCGAAACGCGGTACCTGAGCGTTTCCGCGAGGGTGAGAATTTGCCGGCGCCCATTGCTCCGCCCGCGCATGCGGAGTTCATCAAGCGGCCTCCGGGTTGTCGCGATCGAGAATGGACAGGTTGCGGCCGCGATGCTTGGCCTCATAAAGCCTGCGATCGGCGGCGCGCATCAATTCCGATACGGTGGCGCTCTCGCCGCAGGTGATGCCGCCGATCGAGACGGTCAAGGGCACGGTCCGGTCTTCAACGGGGTGAAACCGGATCAGCTCGACCTCGCGGCGAATGCGCTCGGCCACGCACTTGGCTTCCAGCTCTGCGGCGCCGACCAGGAAGGCGGCGAACTCCTCGCCGCCGATCCGGCCGAGAACATCGCCGCTACGCACGCCGCGCTCGATGGCGGCGGTGATCAGAAGCAGCGCATCGTCGCCTGCCGGGTGGCCGTAATTGTCGTTGATGGTCTTGAAATGATCGGCATCGATGATCAACAGCGAACCGCGGTCGGCCTTGCGCTGCGACCTGTCGAGCGTGGCGAAGAAGGCCTCTCGGTTGAGCATGCCGGTCATCTCGTCGCGGCTTGCCTTCTCCGACAGGCGTCTGTGGGCGGCGGTGAGCTGGGCATGGGCGCGGGCAAGTTCACGATGCGCGCTCTTCAGGCGGTCGCTTTGCCAGAAGGTGCCGGCGCTGGCGATCCAGGCAAGTATCAGCGGGCAGACGGTTGATGTGAGCCACACGGAGCGGCTGAACGGAAAGCCCATTGCCGGGACCACAATCAGCGTCAGCAAAAGCGAGACTGCGACCGAGGCGAACGCCGCGGCCGCGGATTTCAAGATTATGCGGCTCATCGCCGACCCCCAACGGACTGCCTCGGCGCCGACAAGCGCCGAAGATGCGCCCTCGAACGGATTGGCGCTTTTATCGAATGCCGCGCCGCTCCGTCACCCTCCTGTTGCCGCCGTCAGGCAAATACGCTTTCGCGCCTGAAATGCTTGACGAGCAGATAGTAGAAGACCGCGCGATGTTTGTTGCGATTGGCCCGACCGTACTGGTCGATGACCCTGGCGAGCCCTGCGTCCAGACCCGCATCGGCCGCCAGCCCCAGTCTTTTGATGAGGAAGTTGTTCTTGACCCGCTCCAATTCCTCCTTGTCCGAGGCCGAAACGGTGGATGCATCCTTGTCGTAGATCGCCGGGCCGCAGCCCTTCGTCACCTTCGTCAGGAGATCCATATCCGCCGTAAGGCCGCACTTCACCTTCAGGTCCGCCGCATATTTGCTGATCAGTTCGTCTTGCTTGCTCACACGTTTGCCCTCTCGTTTCCGGCTTGATGGCGACGCCGTCGTCAAGCCGCGCGGCCTGGCTGCCACGAAGCGATGTCCCGATCTGCCCTGTCAGCTGGCGCGCGTCGCAAGCATGCCATCCGGGCTGGCCTGGTCGACGGCGGACGGAAGATGCTGCGCCAGGGCGCCGGCCACCTGGTCCAGCGGAATCCCGAACTGGCTCGCCAGTTGCTGAAGGCGCTGGTCGCCGAGCGCCGTCTTGATCTCATCGGGCCCGATTGGAAGATTTGCGGAGTTGGCGCTCAGCCACGATTCGACGCGGTCGCCGAGGCCCGACTTCCGCAGCATGGCGAGCACGCCCTGATAGCCGCCGACGCTGGCGAGCGCATCGGCCAGTAGATTCGAACCTCCGCCCTGCGGTCCGCCTTGCAGCGCGCCCTGCGGACTGTCCAAGAATCCCATGGGGAACCTCCGTCGAAAACCGCCCGCCGTTGCACGGCGTTCATGCCTGCAGATAGGCCGTTTCATGGGGTCGTGACATCTGACGAAGGTCAGCACCGAAGATGACGAAAGTCATATTCGGTGACGGCCGGATCGAAATTATTTGACGGGGCATCGTTCCCGGCAGGGCGACTTTGGCATCCGGATGCACGGAGCAGGCAGCCCTTGGCCCGATTCCGCTCGAAGGAACGACTGGCATGAGAGTAGTCATTGCGATAGGTGACGATGGATATGTGACGGGGCTGATGCCGCGCTTGACCGGAGCGAAACTTGCGGCGGCAATAAGCCGGTTGCCTGTCACAAGAATTAGGATTTGATATAACGATCGTCACAGTGTCTGTGAGTGTGGAAAATCGGGGAATGAAAATGAAAGGCGCCGAGCAAGCTGGAAAATCCGTTGAAGGAGCCGCCTCCGCCAATGGATCGGAAGCGGTAATCCATCCCGAGGCGACGATCGATCAGGTTCGCAATCTCCTGTTCGGAGGCGCGCAGCGATCGATCGAGAGCAACCTTGCCGGTCTGCGCGAGGAGATGCAGGCCACCATCAAGCAGCTCCAGGCGGACTTCGCGAAGGAACTGGCGATCCTGCAGGCGCACGTCCTGGAGCTCGAGCGGGAGACCGAACAGAAGCGGCTCGCCTCGCAAAGGGACATCGGCGCCGCGATTTCGGAACTCGGCGCAAGCATCAGCGGACTAGGATCCGGCCGCGCGGGAAGATAGCATGACGTCCGCCGCCGGCCAGAACCGCGAGATCGAGCAGCTCAGGAAACTGCTCTTTCAAACGGAGGCGGCGCGTCTCGAAGCGCTGGGGGCGGATGTCGCTCTCCTCCAGCGTTATATCGGCAGTCCCGACCGCCTCGAAACGGCAACGGCCGACATACTGGTCGCCGCGCTGGAACGCGCGGAAGTCGTCCGTCCGCGCGAACTGGCGAACGTCATCGCGCCATCGGTGGTCTCGGCGATCCGCAGCGAGATCAGGAATTCGCGAGACCTCATGGTCGATGCACTCTACCCGATCACCGGCAGGCTGGTCAGCGCCGCCGTGGCGAACGCCTTCAAGGAACTCGTCGCGCGGCTGGAGCAGCGCCTCAACGCCCTGACATCCACCGAGCTGTGGATCGGGCGCATCAAGTCGCTGGTGACGGGCCGCCCGATCAGCGAGTTCGTCCTGGCAAACGCCAGTCCGCCGCGCGTCAACCGCCTGCTGATGATCGAGCGCGGCAACGGACGCCTGGTGGCGGATTGGAAGCGCGGGGAGACCTCCGACGAGCGGGCCGACCTCTTGAGCGCGATGGTCGCGGCGATCCTGGAGTTTTCCGTTCAGGCCCTCGCCGGCGAAGGCAACCTGCAGCAGCTGGACTTCGGCGGACGCGAGATCGTGCTTCGCGCCTCGCCCCGGTTCATCCTGGCCGCCGAATGCATCGGACACCTTCGCCCTGCTGACGGCGCCAGGATCAATTCGCTTTTCTTCGATACGATCGAGAGCATGGACCGCGGCCTCGACTGCGACGCCGCCATGCTGGCGTCGCTGGCTTCTTCCATCGAAGCCGGCCCCGTCGCGGAGCGCGAGCCGCGCCGGGGCGGAAGGGTCGCTCTGCTGGTGCTGGCGGCGCTCGTCGTCGCCGGCTTGGCATGGCTGGCCAGCGTCCACCTCACCCGCGCGATGCTGGAGCGGCGAACCAATGACGCGCTCCAGGAGCTGGCCGGCAAGGAGCCGCTGCTGGAGACGTTTCCGCTGCGGCTGGACTTTGACCATAGCAACCGCAGCGTCTCGGTCACCGGAATAGAGCCGAGCCAGGTCGAGACGGCTCCGCTGATCGACGCCCTGGCCAAGGCCGCCGCGCCATATCGGATCGTCGGCCGGATCGGCGTCGTGCCTGGCACCGAACAGGCGGCGGCGATGCGCGCCGATATCGACGCCCTGCGGCAGTCGGTGACCGGTCTACAGGCGGGCATCGACGAAAACCGCCAGGCGATCGCCGAGCTGCGGCAGTCGCTTTCCGGCCTGCAGAAGTCCGCTGGTGAAATTGGCAAGGCTGCCACCGGACAGCAACAGGCGCTCGCCGGCCAGCAGGCGCGCATTGACGAAATACGAGCAGCGATCACCGAGGAAACCAGGTCCAGAAACCAGCAGTACGACGCTCTCCAGTCGATAGCAGACAGCCCCGCCGAGCGGCTCAGGCGCTTTATGACTTCGACTGCATTCTTCTTCTCGGGCAATAGCGTCGAATTTGTAGACGACGAGCAGGCCGAACGCCAGCTTCGAGAACTGGCAGGGTTGCTTGCGAGCAACGATCTGAGAATTAGAATCGTTGGCTATGCGGACGAAAGCGGTTCGGAAGCCGCCAACAAGATACTTGGCCGCAAGAGAGCGGAGCAAGTGATGCAGAAACTGATCTCGCTTGGGATCGAGCCGTCGCGGCTGTTTGTCGTTTCACGCTCGGCGTCAATGCCGATTTCCGACACGGTCGGCGAAGCGATTAACGGCAACCGCCGCGTCACCTTCGAAAACGTATTCCGCGCCGAGCGCCCTCAATGATGCTCAGCGCAAAGGTCATGCTGCTTGGCGATATGGGTGTGGGCAAGACGTCCATCATGTACCGCCTCGTGCACGATCGTTTCGACGGTGAATACAAATCCACGCTCGGTGTCGAGGTGCTCAGCTACGATGTCCCGGCCGATCCGGTTCGCGGGCGCGACGCGGCGCGGCTCGTTCTGTGGGACACCGACGGCGATTTCGGGACGCGCATTTTCGACACCGTTTACGTCACCGGCGCCTCGGCCGCGATCATCGTGTCGGACGTGACGCGCCCGCAAACCGTGACGCGCATGGTCGAGCTGGTCCGCAGCTTCGAGGCGAGATTTCCGGGCAGGCCGTACAGGGCCCTCGTGAACAAGATCGATCTCGCCGAAGCCCCCGGCAGCGCCGAAGAGATCGGCCAGCTGCCGCGATCGAGCGTCAAGTTCGTCAGCGCCAAGAGCGGTGAGGGAATCGTGGACGCCTTTGCCGAGCTCGCCGAAACGATCCGGCGCCGGCAGCTGTAGATTGGCCGGTGTGGCTCTGCCGGCTGTCAGTTCGAGACGATTTCGTAGTGAAGAACCTCGGCGCCGCCGAGCGACGATGTCCGTCCAGGCGAGATGACGCCGGAGCCGAAGAGGAGAATATCTTCGCGGCGCACGAATACTTCGTGGCCGGGTCCCATCGACACAAATGTGCCCGACGAGCTTCGCTCGATAAACCGGGCCTTGCCATTCGAGATGGTGAAGGTCGCGTGGTGCCGCGAGACCCAGGGCCGCTGGACGACGATATCGCATTCCGCAGACCGGCCGATCGTCACGAATTCGTTGTTTCGGCAGGATCGCAACTGATCTCCATAGCGGATAACCAAGCTGATCTGCCGCGGCGGGGCGGAGCGCCGGTCGACAAAGGTGCCCCGGCTGGCGATGTGCGTACTGATAATCCCATCGTCGCTCCCCAGGGTATAGACATCGAAGAGTTCCTGCTTCCCCTTGAAGGCCATTTTGTCGAGAAGCCGCAAGGCACCGCGGCTGCCCGGGGAAAGGGCCTCGAAGAAACTCTGGCTGATCAGCACCTCCCCGGGATTGGCCGTGCTGGACATCCTTGCGGTGACATTGACAACGTCGCCGAATAGCGCGCCCCGCGCGCGAATGACCGCCCCGAAATGCAATCCGATACGGGCGCTCAACGGTCCTTTCGTCAGTTGGCTGCTGATTTGGCGGACAGCCCTGAGCGCCGCCTCCGGCCTGTCGAACAGGCTGAGCACGTCATCGCCCTTCGAGTAAATGAAATCGCCGCCGTGCCGGCCGGCGATCTCGCGTATCACGTCCAGGCAATCCGAGACTTGCTGCAAAGCGGCATCGTCGCCG
>JAFKFE010000843.1 GCA_017308345.1 Alphaproteobacteria bacterium
GGTGGCGGGGCTCTGCCGCGCGGCGAGAAATCGCGGGCTAAAGGTCAGGCCGTTCAAGCCGCAGAACATGTCGAACAATGCCGCCGTCGCCGATATCCCCGGCGGCGACGAGGCCGGCGAAGGCGAGATTGGTCGCGGGCAATGGCTGCAGGCGCTGGCCTGCGGTGTCCGTCCGACCGTGCATATGAACCCGGTGCTGCTCAAGCCGCAGAGCGACATCGGCTCGCAAGTGGTGGTGCAGGGCAAGGTCCATGGCGAGGCGCGGGCGCGCGATTACCAAGCGATGAAGGCCAAGCTGATGGACGCGGTGCTCGATTCCTGGGCCAAGGTCGGCGAGGGCGCCGACCTCGTCATCGTCGAGGGGGCCGGCTCTCCCGCCGAGATCAATCTCCGCAGCCGCGACATCGCCAATATGGGCTTTGCCACGCGCGCCAATGTGCCGGTGATCCTGGTCGGCGACATCGATCGCGGCGGCGTCATTGCCTCGGTCGCCGGCACGCACCTCATCCTGCCGGAGGAAGACCGGCGCATGATCGCCGGCTATCTCATCAACAAGTTCCGCGGCGATGTTTCGTTGTTCGACGACGGAATAAGCGCGATCGGTAAATTCACCGGCTGGCGCTGCTTCGGCGTCGTGCCCTGGCTGAAGGCGGCCGGGCGGTTGCCTTCGGAGGATTCCGTTGTGCTCGAACGCCTCGCTTCCGACGGGAAGCGAGCGCTGAAGGTCGCTGTGCCGATGCTGGCGCGCATCGCCAATTTCGACGATCTCGATCCGCTGAAGGCCGAACCGCAGGTCGAGGTCGTGTTCGTACCGCCGGGCAAGAGACTGCCGGAGGATGCCGGGCTGGTGGTCATCCCCGGTTCGAAATCGACGATCGGCGACCTCCTGAAATTTCGTGAGAATGGCTGGGACCAGGATCTTCTCGCCCACCGCAAGCGCGGCGGTCATGTCGTCGGCATCTGCGGCGGCTACCAGATGCTCGGCCGCATGGTGCTCGATCCCCACGGCATCGAAGGCAGCGTCACCGAGGCCGAGGGTCTTGGCCTGCTCGATATCGAAACGGTGATGGAGCCGGAAAAGACCGTGCGCAATTCAAGCGCGCGTTCGGTGCAGTTCGGCCTGCCGCTCGAAGGCTATGAAATCCATCTCGGCCGCACCACCGGCCCCGATACGGCGCGGCCCTCGACAATCCTCAACGGCGCCGAGGACGGCGCGGTCTCGGCCGACGGCAAGGTGATCGGCACCTATCTGCACGGGCTGTTTTCCGCCGACGCCTTTCGCGCCGCTTATCTGGAGAGCCTTGGTGTCAGGGGAGGCGGCATCGACTATCGCGCCGAGGTCGAGAAGGCGCTGGATGAGGTCGCGGCCGAACTGGAGAGGCATCTCGACTGCGACGCGATTTTTGGGCTGGCGCGTTAGGCATCTCACCAACAAGTTTGAGATTAGCGAAAGTGCCCGTCGGGTCGTTGCGAGCCAAATCGAACACGCTCGCAAGAATCAAAAGCGCCCGGCAGGGCCGGGCGCTCCGAGTTGCCTGAGATTGTAGTGCTCACGCGCCGCGCATCAAGCAGCCGGCGGCGAGCACGATATAGGCGAT
>JAFKFE010000844.1 GCA_017308345.1 Alphaproteobacteria bacterium
GATGGCGGCCTCGATCGTCGCCGGATCGAGTTTTTTTTTGTTTAAGTCGACGGCCACGATCAGCAGCTCGGCCAATCCCGACGATACGGCGACGGTTTCCGATTTCCGGATTTCCGCCACCGATCTCGACGGCTCGGGCGCGCCGAACGAACGCGTCATCACCTTCCGGATCCTGGCCAAGATCGACCAGGCGGCGTTTCCCGCGCCGGCCAATGTCGACAACCAGGGCCAGATCAAGGTGTCGATGGGCGGCGGCCCGGGGACCATCATCCCCTCGCAGGACCCGGGCAAGCCGGATGACGGCGACTTCCTGACCGGCGCCAAGACGACGATCCATATCGACGTCACCAAGTGCAACCCGCCGCCACCTCCCGGCAAGGAATGCTTCAAGGTCGAGCGCGGCACGGTCGACTGCGTGCCCGGCGGCGGCGCCTTCATCTACCACATGCCGGTCGGGCCCGAGATGGACGGCAAGTGGGTGCAGGTGTCGACGACGACGCCCGGCATCACCATCGTTCCCGACACGCAACTGGTGCCTGTCGGCGGCGGCATGCTGAACTGGAAGATCATCGGCGCCTCGCCCGGCGAGGCCATCCACCTCATCGTCACCGGCATAGAGGGTTACGCCGGACCGAAGGAAGGCTGGGGGCTCTGCTGCACGCAGGTCATCGACATCGTCATCCCGCGTGACCTGAGATGCCCGCCCAAGGACAAGGAGCCGGACCTCAAGGTCGAGAAGCGTGCCGACGTGCCGCGCTGCACGATGGCCGGCGGCTGCGACTTCACCATCACCGTCACCAATGTCGGCGACGCGCCCTATAACGGCAAGATCGTGCTCGACGAGGTGACGCTGCCGGCCGGCTCGGTGCTGACCTCCGGGCCGAACGCGCCCTGGGTCTGCGTGCCCGGAACGACGCCGATGACGTGCACCTATCCGGTGACGACGCTCAATCCCGGCGCATCTATCAACCTCAAGCTCGGCTTCAAGCCGGCGGGCGGCTGGCAGGGCGGCGCGCTGCGCAACTGCGCCGCCTACGACTACCAGGCAAGCGGCAAACCGTTGTTCGGCAGCCAGTTGAACGACCGCGGCTGCGCCTCGATCCCGATCTGCCGTCGTGGCGACCGCGATCCGCAGTGCAACCCCCCGGTCGAGAAGAAGGTCGACCTGATCCTGAAGAAGCGCGCCCGCATCCCGGTCTGCACGCCAGACGGCGTCTGCTACTTCGTGATCGACATCATCAACAACGGCACCAGCACCTATAACGGGCCGCTGACGGTGATCGACAACTACCCCGGCGGCGCGCCGACCTCGTCGACCTTCGGGCCGAGCCCGCCCTGGATCTGCGGCCCGACCGGCCCCGGACAATTCCGCTGCGACAATGCCGGCATCTCGTTGCCTGCGGGCGCGTCGACGCCGATCGTCGTCAAGGCGGTGATGCCGGCGAACTACCGGCCGGACAGCGTGGAAAACTGCGCCGAGGTGAAAGCTATTCCCGGCGAGGTCGACCTCGCCAACAACAAGGCCTGCGCGACCGAGCGCTTCCGCGATCCGAATGGCGGCCAGCCCGGCCTGCGCATCCCCAAGACCTGCG
>JAFKFE010000845.1 GCA_017308345.1 Alphaproteobacteria bacterium
CCTATGAGCACGAAGGCGCCTATCTCGGCGGGCTCGAACAGGCGCTCGCCGCCCGCAACAATGGCGGCATCGTGATCGCGCAGGTCAAACGCGTCGTCGAGAACGGCACGCTGAAGCCGCACGACGTGCGCGTGCCCGGCGTGCTGGTCGATCATATCGTGGTGGCGCCCGACCAGTTGCAGACGACGCAGACGCCCTACGACCCGGCGATCTCGGGCGAAATCTTCCGGCCGCTGTCGAGCTTCCGCACGCCGGAGATGAACATCCAGAAGGTGATCGCGCGCCGCGTCGCCATGGAATTGCGCGACGGCATGGCTGTCAATATCGGCTTCGGCATCTCCGCCAACGTGCCGCGCATCCTTCTCGAGGAAGGCCAGCACGGCAAGGTCACCTGGGTGATCGAGCAGGGCGCGGTCGGCGGCGTGCCGCTGCTCGACTTCAAGTTCGGCTGCGCCTCGAATGCCGAGGCGATCATGCCCTCGCCGCATCAATTCATCTATTTCCAGGCCGGTGGCTTCGACGCCTCGTTGCTCTCCTTCCTGCAGATCGACCGGCACGGCTCGGTCAATGTCTCGAAGCTTTCGGCGCGGCCGCATGTGACGGCCGGCGCCGGCGGTTTCGTCGACATCACCGCGCGGGCGAAGAAGATCGTCTTTTCCGGCTTCTTCAATGCCGGCGCCAAGCTCTCGCTGGCGAACGGCGCCATCCGCATCGACCAGGAAGGCAAGGTCAAGAAGGTGGTCGAGGAGGTCGAGCACATCTCCTTCTCGGGAAAACGCGCCGTCGCGCAGGGACAAGACATCACCTATGTCACCGAGCGCTGCGTGATGAAGCTGACGCCGGACGGGCTGATGGTCACGGAGCTGGCGCCCGGCATCGACCTCGAACGTGACGTGCTGGCGCAGGCCGAGATCCCGCTCGCTGTGGCGAACGACCTCAAGGTCACGCCTGCCTCGCTCTACCAGGACCAGCCGATCGGCCTGTCGCTCAATGGCGGTGCCTCGCTCGGGGGCGCGCATGGCTGAGCTTGTCACTTTCGAACAGGACGGCGCCATCGGCATCATCACGCTGCGCCGGCCGGAGAAATTCAACGCGCTCGACATCCCGATGCTGCGCGCGTTGGAAGCGGCGCTCGACGAGGCGGAACTCGCCGAAGGCGTTCGCGTCGTGCTCATCCGCGGCGAAGGCAAGGGGTTTTGCGCAGGCGGCGACGTCGAGGCCTGGGGCGCTATGAGCGCCGCCGATTTCCAGGTGCAATGGGTGCGCTACGGCCACCGCGTCTTCGACCGGCTGGCGCGGCTCAGGCAGCCGACCATCGCCGTGCTCTCCGGCCACGCGCTTGGCGGCGGACTGGAGCTGGCCGCCGCCTGCGATTTCCGCGTCGCCGAAACCCAGGTGAAGCTCGGCTTTCCCGAAACTTCGATCGGCGTCGTACCCGGCTGGTCCGGCACGCAGCGCGCCGTGCGTCGTTTCGGCGCGCAGACAGTTCGGCGCATGGCGCTCGGCGGCGAGATTTTGCCGGCGGCCGACGCGCTCGCGCTCGGCGTCGTCGATCGCGTCGTCGAGACCGGCAAGGCCTTCGACGAA
>JAFKFE010000505.1:0-2012 GCA_017308345.1 Alphaproteobacteria bacterium
GGCTGCGCGCTGAAATCGACCGCGACGCGGCTGGTGTTCGCCGACGGCAATCCGCAAGCGAAGGTCATGTTCGTCGGCGAAGCGCCGGGACGCGACGAGGATCTCGAAGGCCTTCCGTTCGTCGGACGCTCGGGCAAACTGCTCGACCTGATGATGGCGGCGATCGGCCTCGACCGCACCAGCGCCTATATCGCCAACATCATTCCGTGGCGGCCGCCAGGCAACCGCGACCCCTCGCCGCAGGAAACCCAGATCTGCCTGCCCTTCATCCGGCGGCAGATTCAACTGGTCGATCCCGACGTCATCGTCTGTCTCGGCAAGCCGTGAGGCGGCCGTAGCGGGTAAAGCCATCCCCCGCCTAACCCATGAGGCCCGGATTGTAAGCCGGGGCTAATATCCGGGATGTGCGGCGCTTCACGTAGCCCCACGTGACGCCGAAGATGCCATTTCCAACCTGATCACGTTGTTGTCGGGACGAAACCGTCCGTCAGCCGCCAAGGGGCACGTCGGCGTAAATGGTGGTCCCCTTGCCCCGGCCTGTTTCGACCGACAATTCGCCGCCCACCAGGGCGAGGCGCTCTTTCATTCCGGCAAGTCCCAGATGGCCCGGACCGGGTTGGACGCTGCCGTCAAAGCCGTGGCCGTCATCCTCGATCGTCAGGCGCAATCGATCGTCCTGGACATGCGCCGTCACGCTCACGCGGCCCGGCTCGGCATGCTTGCCGATATTGGTGAGAGCCTCCTGCGCGATCCGGTAAAGCGTGAGCGCGATCTCGGCGGGCAGGGGGCTCGAAAGGGCTTCGAGGTCCATTTCGCATGGAATGCCGAGCTGGCCGCAAAGCACGGCAGCCAGGTCCTCGATCGAAGCCCGCAGGCCGAGACGATCGAGGTCAGCGGGCCGCAGGCTCCAGGCGGCATCATGCACCCTGGCGCTCAGCTGGTCGACAAGCATCGCGGCGCGAGCGAGGCGATCATCCATGCGGCGCGAGCCGGCACGAACCATGTGCAACTCGAGCGCCACGCTGGCGAGCATCTGGCCCAGGTCGTCATGCAGCTCGCGCGACAGGCGCAGGCGCTGCTCCTCCTGCACGGCAACCAGATGCCGCGACAGGTCCGGGCGCCGGACTTTCGTTCTGTTGTCCTTGCCGGTGTCGATGCCACCCTCCATCGACTTCCTTTATCGTCAGGGCCACGAATGCCGGCCCGCGAGAAAAGGCATTAGATGTCTTCCATCGTGCAATATACACCCTGCATATGCCTCCATGCCTGTCAGTTTTTTCCTGATTACTTCAACTTTTCCTGACACCGGTATCAGCAGAAAAACCGACGCCGTCCGCCGATCAGCCCGAATGTATCGCCGCTATTTCTACGTGCATCCTTCAAGCGTCCTCCCGGGCATCTTGAACTGGCCGGGAAGCTCAACGCAAACGAAGGAGAACGTCATGAGAAAGATCATCCTGGCCGCGGCCGTCCTGTCGGCTCTGACCGGTTCGGCATCCGCGCTTTCGATCGGCAGCGGCAATGGCAACGGCAACGGCAATGTCGGCGTCGGCAACGGCAACGGCAACGGCAACGCCAATACCGGCGCCTTCAACGGCAACTTCAACGGCAATGGCAACTTCGGCTTCGGTAACGGCAACGGGAACGGCAACGCCAACATGGGCGCCTTCAACGGCAACTATAACGGCAACCTGAATGCCGGCGCCGCCAACGGCAACGGCAACGGCAACGGCAACTGGGGCCTCGGCAACGGCAACCTGAACGGCAACGGCAATTTCGGCCTCGGCAACGGAAATGCCAACGGCAACGCCAACGCCGGTATCGGCAACGGCAACGGAAACGGCAACGCGAACCAGTAGCGCCGTCCAACCGCCAGCGTCGCCAAGCTTCATCTTGGAATGACGCTGATGGCTCTGGGATCGCCGAGCCACGCGCCCGTCCCCCGCGCAAGGCTATCGCGACATGTCGCCGGCGGTCCCAGTCCCCTTTTGAAGCCCAGTCTTTTTCGAAGC
>JAFKFE010000505.1:2051-14082 GCA_017308345.1 Alphaproteobacteria bacterium
CGAATTCCAAAGCAAAGCCATGGAAGGAGCTTGCAGATGAAACGGTACGTCATATCGGCGCTATGCCTGGGGTTGTTGAGCACAACCGCGGCGAAGGCCGACACAACGACGGGCAGTCAGTCCTTCGGCATGTCGGCCGTCCAGGCGGCGGTCGGCAAATATGGCCAGGCTATCGGTTCAGACGTCAGGGGCATGAACCCCCTCGGCAGCCTGGGCGGCAATGTCGGCTACAAGAACAGCGGCAGCGGCAATGTCGGCGCCTTCAACAGTGGCAGCGGCAATGTCGGCGCCTTCAACGGCAACAGCAACACCTCGACGACGAGCGGCAACGGCAACATCGGCGCCTTCAACGGCAACGGCAACACCGGCGAATATGACGGCAACGGCAACATCGGCGCCGGCAATGGCAACTTCAACGGCGGGTCGTTCAACGGCAACGGCAATGTCGGCGCCTTCAACGGCAACTTCAACGGACGGGGGAATCGCTGATGACCGGCCTGAAATCATCCGGGCCCGCCCGGCCCGGCGCGCGCCGGGTGGCGGCGAGGCTGCTTGATGGGAATAGCCTCGCGCTCGGCACCCTGCTTGCCGCGTTCCTGGCCGCCGATGCCTCGACACTGGTCAGGATTGCCGACCTTCCAATCGTGGCCGGTGTCGCCAACGGCCTTGGCAACACCGGCAATTTCAACGGCAACGGCAATACCGGTAACTTCAACGGCAACGGCAACAGCGGCAATTTCAATGGCAACGGCAATTCAGGCAGCTTCAGCGGCAATTTCAATGGCGGCAGCTTCAACGGCAACGCCAATTGCGGCAACGGCCACGGCAATGGCCAATCGTCCGACGGCAACGGCAACGGCAAGGGAGCCGCGGGCAATCCGGGCTTGTGCCAGTTCCTGAAGGAGCTGAACGGCCGACTGGGACTGCCGCCCGGCACGATTCCGGATTTCGACTAGTGGCACTGCACGGGGATTTTGATCAGTCGGCTCTGTTTGCGTCCCATCGCGATCGTCATTCTAGGGTCTGCGCCGCGTCGCTTCGCTCCTTGCTCCGCCATAGAATGACGAGGCCCGGCCGTTTCGGCCGATCTCGAACGCATGCGCCTGCCAACGCCGACATGGTTCAGGCCACGACGTCGACGATCGCGGTGAGGAAGCCGGAAAGATCGTCGGTGACGAAATCGACGTCGTCGTCGTTCGCCGGGTCGCGTTCCCAGATCTCCGAAAAGGTCGGCTCGAAATTGCGCGGCACCACAAGCACGGTCGTCATGCCGAGCGCTTTCGGCACCGCCAGGTTGCGCGCCAGATCCTCGAACATCACCGCATTGTGTCCCGTCACCGAATGCAATTCGGCGAAGCGCTCATAAGTCTGGCGCTCCGGTTTGGGATTGAGCCCCGCCGCGACGATGTCGAAGATGTCGTCGAAATGTTCCAGTATGCCAAGCTGGCGCGCGGTGCGCTCGGCATGCCTGCGGTCCCCATTGGTGAAGATGAATTTACGCCCCGGAAGCTGGCGGATCGCCGCGCCCAGCACCGGATCCGGAACCAGCCTCGAATAGTCGATGTCGTGCACCTTCTCGAGAAAGTCGTCGGGGTCGATGCCGTGCCGCTTCATCAGCCCGTTCAGCGTCGTGCCGTATTCCAGGTAGAGCTCCTTCTGCAGCTTGCGCGCATCATCGCGCGAAAGCGTCAGCAACTCGCCCACATAGGCGGTCATCTTCACGTCGATCTGCGCGAACAGGTTCGAGTGATGCGGATAGAGCGTGTTGTCGAGGTCGAACACCCAGTCGGTGACATGGGCGAAGCGGGCGGGATCGGGTGTCATTGTCATGGGTTTCTTATGGCATGCCGCTGCTGAGTTTATCCACAACTTAGGCGCGTCGAAAATTGTGAAAATCGCGTCTCAGTTCAAATTTTAAAAGTCCCGGAAAGGTGGCCTTTAACGCTTGCTGGCACAGAGGCTTTCCGTTGGGAGCAAGTGATGAGTCGCATATTTCTGAAGGCCGCTGCCGTAGCATTCGCTTCGGTCGCTGTCTCGCTGTTGTTGACGCTGATTGTGGTTCCGGCAATGGGCTTTCCGATGAGCCGCGCCATCTGGCTGGCATCGACGGTGTGTCCGCTCGTGCTCGCCTGGGCCGCCAGCGCCGGCAGCTTCTGGCAGAGCGACCGGTTGCAGAATGCGCATCGCGAGCTTGCCCGCGCGCACGCGCAGCTCGCCGCCGCGCACCGGCGCCTGTCGGAGAAGGCAAGCCGCGACGATATGACCGGCATGCTCAACCGCGAGACCTTCTTTGCCGCGCTCGACGGTTCGCGGCGCAAAAGCGATCGCGGCGCGCTGCTCATCATCGATGCCGATCACTTCAAGAGGATCAATGACAATTACGGTCATCTGACCGGCGACGAAGCGCTGCTTCTGATCGCCGGCGCCATCCAGCGCGGCGTTCGCAGGGGCGACGTGCTCGGCCGTATCGGCGGCGAGGAATTCGGCGCGTTCCTGGTCGGCGCCAGCGAACCGGAGGCCAAGCATGTCGCCGAACGCATCCGCCGCGAGGTCGAGCTGATCCGTTTCCGCCCCGTCGATGAGCGCACCGTGCCGCTCACCGTCTCGATCGGAGGCATAAGCTGCGGCGAGAGCGCAACCGTTTCCGATCTGATGCGCGCCGCCGATCGCAGGCTCTACGAGGCGAAGAGCCGCGGCCGCAATCTTTCGATCCTCGACCGCGAGCTTCCGGAAGCGGCATGAAGTTTCGCCACGGGCGTTAGGAAAGCCCTAACCATGTCCACATTCAACCGCGCTGAACTTGCCCGTGAAACGCCGTTTTCACCCAAGTCTGGCACGGAACTGGCCTCCTCGGCGGCATGTGTGCCGTTCAGGAACGGCATGCGTGGATCGAGGCCCCTATCGAGAGACGTGTCATGAGCAGGTTCATAAGAAAAATGTCGCGCCGCGCCACCGTGCAGGCGCTGATCGCACTGCCGGCGCTGAAGCTGTTCGGCAACCAGCCGGCCCCTGCCAACCCCGGCGGGATCGACCCCGATGAAATCGTCGAGATCGACGGCTGGATCCTTCGGCGGAGCGATCTCGCATGATCTTCGACAGCTACGAGGCCTACAAGCAGGCCGGCTTCAAGCCCAAGGCCTGCGTTCTCGGCTCCGGCCCGGCCGGCACGACGATCGCCAGGAAGCTCGGCGCCGCGGGCATTCCGGTCGTCGTCCTGGAGGCGGGTTCGCGCGAATTCAGCGACGAGTCGCAGGATTTTTACCGTGGCAAGACGGTCGGCGATTTCTATTTCGACCTCGACATCACCAGGCTGCGTTTCATGGGGGGCTCGTCCAACCACTGGGCCGGCTGGTGCCGTGTGCTCGACAAGCAGGACTTCGAGCCCAAGGCCTGGGCGCCCGATACCGGCTGGCCGATCAGCCGCGCCGACATCGAGCCCTATCTGCCGGAAGTCCACGACATCCTCGAGCTTCCCGACTTCCGCCCCGATGTGCCGGTTTCGGACGACATCCGCTGGGTGCAATTGATCAAGAGCCCCGCGGTGCGCTTCGGCGAGAAATTCGCCGACGAGCTCGACAAGAGCGGCAACATCGCCGTCGTGCTCAACACCTACGCGACCGAGCTTACCGGCGACGGCAAGCGCGTCACCGGCGCCAGGCTTTGGTCGAACGGACAGGACGCCGGCACCTTCAGCGCGGACTATTTCGTCACCTGCACCGGCGGGCTGGAGAACTCGCGGCTGCTGTTGTGGTCGAATGAGCGTTCGAATGGCGGCGTGGTGCCGAACGCGGCGGCGCTCGGCCGCTACTGGATGGAGCATCCGACCTTCGAGGGCGGCAACGCCATCCTCGCCAATTACTCGGAGTTCGAGGTCGATGACTCCAACGAGGCTTTCTTCTCGCCGACGCTTGCCGCGATGGAGCGGCTGCAAATCATGAATTTCGGCATCCGCCTGATCGAGAGCCCTTATCCCAATGTCAAGAAGCTGATCGCCGACCTCGCCTGCACCGCTCCGAGCATGGCGGAGTGGATGTCCTCGAAGCTCGACCAGCGGCTGCGCTGCGCGGCCCAGCTCTACGTCGCCTGGGAGCAGGCGCCGCTCGCCTCGAACCAGATCGAGCTGTCGAAGAGCGACGTCGACCACGCCGGCGTGCCGCGTATCGAACTGCACTGGAAGAAGTCGCCGCTCGAGCGCCGCACCCTGCTCGAAGGACTGAGGCTTTTCGGGACGACGATGGCGCAGAAGAATCTCGGTCGCGTGCGCATCGACGACTGGATCAGCAATGGCGGCGATTACCCGACCAACGAGGAGACGGCGGGACACCACCATATGGGCGGCACCCGCATGGGCACCGATGTCCTCAGGAGCGTCGTCGACGCCAATTGCAAGGTGCATGGCATGGACAATCTCTATGTCGGCGGCTCCTCGGTGTTCTGCACGTCGGGCCAGTGCAACCCGACGACGACCATCACCGCGCTTGCCTGCCGGCTGGGCGAGCATCTCGTCAAGGTGATCGCCGTCTGAAGCCGAGGATGCGCGGCGGCACGGCCGCAATCGAAAAAAGGCGTATTGCTTGCCTGGAATGTTCAAGCGGCTCAGCTGCCTGGCGGGCAACCGAGCCGCTCCGATGTCGGCTGGGCGAAAACCGACCTCAGACGGTGGCCGGGTCGAGCGCCGACTGGCCTTTGAACCGCGCCACGATGCCGGCGAGGTCGGCGCCGCCGAAAGCGTCGCGCAGCACGTCGAAGGACGGCAGCACGAAATAAGCGCGCTGGAACTTGTCGATCTCGTAGCCGGTGCGCATCACCGTCTCGAGGTCGAACGGCACATGGTGGGCATCCTTGCTTTCCACCGCGAACTGCAATTCGGTGAAGGATGACATCAGCCCGGCGCCGAAGGCTTTCAGCGGCTGGTCTTTCTCCTGGATGAGGCCGTACTCGGCGCTGTACCAGTAGAGCCTCGTGATCATCTCGTCGCCGCCGAGCGCGATCACGTCCTCGGCCTTCTCGCCATACATCTGCATGAAGTCGGCGAACACCGGCTGGGTCAGGATCGGCACATGGCCGAAGAAGTCGTGGAACATGTCCGGCTCGACGATATAGTCGAGCTCCTGTCTCGTCCGCAGCCAGTTGGTCACCGGGAAGCGCCGGTTGGCGAGATGATCGAAGAAGGGGCCGGCCGGAATGAGGCCGGGCACCGCGACGATCTCCCAGCCCGTCAGCCTGGCTAGTTTCTCGCTCACCTCGTCGAAGTCGGGAATCCTGTCGAGCAGGCCGAGCGCGGCGACGCCGTCGAGATAGGAACGATGGGCGAGCTTCTTGGTCAGTTTCGTTTGGCGGTCGCACAGCGTGCGCCACACCGCCTGCTCCTCGGCTGAATAATCATACCCTTGAGCCACCGTGAAATCGCCGCGGCAGACCGAATAGTCACCGCGAAGGCCCAGGGCCGCGCATTCGGCGGCGTAATCGGCAATGCTGATCGTCATCATATCCTCCTCGAAGATCGTGATCCGTGGATCGTGGAGCGCAGTTTAGGAGCGATCGCCGAGGCAAATCAGCCTTGTTTGTAGCTCGTCGGCGAATTTCGAGGTAAAAGCACTCAAATCAACAAGAGATCGAGGAAACATGCCTCAATTCGACGATTTCGAGATCAAGATGCTCGACATCCTGCAGCGCGACGGCCGCAAGCCCGTGTCGGAGCTGGCGCAGCAGATCGGCCTGTCGACCACGCCCTGCGCGCGCCGCTTCGAGGCTTTGCAGGAAGCCGGCATCATCAAGGGCTTCGCCGCCGTGCTCAGCCGCCGCGCCGTCGGCCTGACGGTCGAGGTCTTCATCCAGGTGCGGCTGGTCAGCCACAGCGACGGTTCGCCCGAAAGCTTCATCGCCGCCGTGCAGCGCATGGACGAGGTTTCGTCCTGCTGGACGATGACCGGCGACCACGATTTCCTGCTGCATGTCATGGTGCCGTCGGTGGACGACCTCAACGCCTTCGTCATGCACCGGCTGATGCGGCTGCCCGGCGTGCGCGATGTGCATACGCAACTGGTGCTGCAGAACATCAAGGGCCCCGGCCACGTGCCGCTCAGCCATCTGCGGAAATGACCGGCAATCGGTCAGGATGGCGAGCCGGCCTCGGTCTTGGCGTGCTCGGTCGGATTGGCGCTGTCGACCAGCGTGCCGAGGATGGTCAGGACGAAGGAGATGGCAAGCAATGCCAGGCCGCGTTGCAGATAGGCCTTCTCTTGGGTCAACTCGCCAAGTGCCTTCCTCAGCAGCGCCCTCTCTTGCGCGGCAAGCGCAGCCTGGTTCTGCACCGTCAACTTCAGCTCAGCCAGCTTGATGAGCGTTCCCCGCGAATCGATCGACAGGAAAGCCGGGGCGGCCAACAGGATGGCCGCGAGGAAGCCGCATGCGCCGCCCGCCACCAGCAGCCATGTCGCGGCGCCCATCACCCGCTTTCCTTCAGCGTTCGCGGCGGCTCCGGTATCGGCTCGGCCGATGCGGCCGAGGCCGGTGCCTCCATGGCGGGCCTCCGCGATTCTATCTCCCGCGTCAGAATCTCCAGACTCTCGGGAATAGCCTCAAGCGCGGCATCCCTTGCGGCGGCGGCACGGGTTGCCGGCGAAACGGCGACATTGGTCTCGATCGCGACGTCGACCCGGACCGACCTTTCGCCCGAACGACTGTCATCATGCACCGCCACCACGGTGCCGGAGGTTCCGGCCGGCATGCGCAGGGATGTGTCTCGGGCCGATGCCTGCTTGCCGAAGATGGCGCGCAGCAACCTGCTCTCCGAGTCGTCCTTGTCGGGGGTCGTCTTGCCGACGAGAATGTCCCCTTCCCGCAGGTGGGCGCCAATCCTGGCGATCCCGTTGTCGTCGAGATGCCGTAGTGCCTCGTCGCCGGCATCGGGGATGTCGCGAGTTATCGTTTCCGGTCCGAACGCGGTGTCGTGAGTGGATATGCGATAGGTCCGCACGCGTACCGGGGAAGCGTCTCCGGCATCAGCCACTGCCGGCCAACGCTCGGCCGCCGGTTCTTCCGCAAGTCCAGCCGCCATGTCCTGCATCGGCGCCGCGGCAACCGCCGCGTTCTTCTCCTCCGCATGCAGGCTCAGCCGGGCTCCGCAGGCATCTGTGAAGAGATAGATGAAATCCAGCGGCGGCAGATGATCCAGCACGCCGCTCTCGACTTGCGAGATCCGCGCCTGGCTGACGCCGAGCCTTGCGGCGATCGCCTGCTGGGTCAGGCCGGCCTGCTTGCGCAGCCCGCGCAGCAGGGCCGCCGTCTCACGGGCGGCGCGGACGCGCAACAGAGGGGCGGTGTAGGCGCTGTCCTGCTCGATCTCGCTGAGCAGCCTCGAATCATGATCGTTCACAGGGTCCATTCCAATTCCGATCCGACTGACAATCGCCACCTCACCAGATCGAGAAATGCCGGTTTCGTTGCCTTGCCGCCATCCGCTCCGGTCGCCCGTTCCGATCCGATGAGGCAAAAATCAAACGTTTCGGCGCGTCCGTCGCCCGGGATCGTGGCCGCGATCCGGAACGATAGCGACTGGAAGGTCCAGACATCCTGGAAGCCTTCCCGCTGCCAGAGACCTCGCCTCTCGATGAACCCGTTTCGCCTGATGTCGCTGAGTTCATAGAGACAGCCGATGACCGCCGCGGCGTGGTCGCTGTCGATGACTTGACGCAACCATTGCTCAATCTCGTTTCCGGCATGGAATCCGGGTCCGCTACGCACCCAAATTCTCACCATGCTCTCCCGGAATATAATCCCTGGATTATAAAATGTCTAGACTGATCGGTGAAAGGCCGGATTGGTCGACACATTACGGCGGCCATACACTCCGGATGATTTTTGCGGAGATGCTGCACCAAAATTGCCCACCCCAAGCCAATTCCCACCCGCATGCAAGGCTAGGACCGGCGGATCGCAACCGCAAGAGGTCCGCCTTGAACATCGTGCTCATCAATCCGCCGCACACGGCCATCGGCAGCCGCGTGCCCGACGATCATCTGCCGCCGCTTGGGCTGCTGGCGATCGGAGGTCCTCTGATCGATTCCGGCCATCAGGTGCGCCTTGTCGACGCCGAATTCGGGCCGATGCCGCTCACCACGCTGGTCGACGACGCCCTGAGCGGCGATCCGGATTTCATCCTGATCGGCCATTCCGGCTCGACCTCGGCGCATCCGACCGCCTTGAAGATCGCGCAAATGGTCAAGGCGCGCGCGCCAAGCGTCATCCTTATCTATGGCGGCGTCTTCCCGACCTATCATTGGCGCGACATTCTCGCCGCTACGGATGTCTTCGACTTCATCGTGCGCGGCGAGGGCGAGGCGACCGCGTCGGCGCTGGTCGAGGCGATCGAGATGCGCCAGCCGGTGGCAAGCGTTGCCGGCATCGCCTATCGCGACGATTTCGGCCATCCCGTCGCCACGCAACCGGCCATGACCATTGCCGATCTCGATGCCTGGCGCGTCGGCTGGGAGCTGATCGATCATCGCCGCTACTCCTACTGGGGCGGCAAGCGGGCGGTGGTCATGCAGTTCTCGCGCGGCTGCCCGCATCTGTGCAACTACTGCGGCCAGCGCGGCTTCTGGACCCGCTGGCGCCATCGCGATCCGGTCAGGTTCGCCAAGGAGATCGCCTGGTTGCATCGCGAGCACGGCGTCGAGCTGATCAACCTGGCGGACGAGAACCCGACCTCCTCGAAAAAGGCCTGGCGCGCCTTTCTCGATGCCATGATCGCCGAGAACGTGCCGGTGCTGATCGTCGGCTCGACGCGGGCCGACGACATCGTGCGCGATGCCGATATCCTGCACCTCTACCGCAAGGCTGGAATCATCCGCTGGCTGCTCGGCATGGAGAACACCGACGAGGAGACGCTGGCGCTGATCCGCAAGGGCGGCAGCACCAAGTCCGACCGCTCGGCGATCCGGCTGCTCAGGCGGCACGGCATCCTGTC
Organism: Alphaproteobacteria bacterium; assembly: GCA_017308345.1. Classification (GTDB taxonomy): domain Bacteria; phylum Pseudomonadota; class Alphaproteobacteria; order Rhizobiales; family Rhizobiaceae; genus Mesorhizobium. Next base: position 11,023 of record JAFKFE010000505.1, read on the forward strand.
GATGGCGACCTGGGTGGCCGGCTTCGAGGACGAAACGCTCAGCGATCTCTGGCGCGGCTTCCGCCAGCTCATCGCCTACGATCCGGACCAGATCCAGGCGCTCTATGTGACGCCGCACAGATGGACGCCGTTCTTCCGCATCGCCCGCGACCGCAAGGTGATCCAGAAGGATGTCCGCCTCTGGGACTACAAGCACCAGGTGCTGCACATGACCCGGCTGAAGCCCTGGATACTGTTCTTCGCCGTCAAGCTGATCGAGGTGGCCGTGCAGTCGCGGCCGAAGGCGCTGGCGCGCATCCTGTTCCATCCCGACCCGGAGCAGCGTCATTCGATGCGCTGGTACACCAAGATGGGCCGTCGCGTCTGGTTCCGCGAGGTCTGGGGTTTTCTGGCCCGCGATGGCCGCGTGAGCGATGGCCCGACGCTCGCCGAATTCTGGGGCGCGCCACAGGACGCCGAGGAGGAATCGATGATCTTTCAACGTCCGGGCAGCAAGCCGGCCACGCCCTTCATCGAATATCTAAGCAAGACGAGCGAAAGAAGATTAGCCGGCTGAATAGGTAAGTTCGCCGGTTGCCGAAACGGTGGGCTTGCCCCGTTCTTGTTACGGAACGATCAGCGTGCCGGCGCCGTGCTCGGTGAACAGCTCCAGCAGCACCGAATGCGGCGTCTTGCCGTTGAGGATGACGACGCCTTCCACGCCGCGTTCGATCGCCTCGATGCAGGTCTCGACCTTCGGGATCATGCCGCCCGACACCGTGCCGTCCTTGATCAGCGCCTTCGCCTCGGCGACGGTCAGTTCGTCGATCAGCTTCTTGTTCTTGTCGAGCACGCCCGGCACGTCGGTGAGGAAGAGCAGGCGCGAGGCCTTGCAGGCGCCGGCGATCGCGCCGGCAAACGTGTCGGCGTTGATGTTGTAGGTGTGGCCGTCGCGGCCGGGCGCCACCGGCGCCAGCACCGGGATCATCTCCGAGCGCGCCAGAAGATCGAGCAGCGTGCGGTCGACCTCGACCGGCTCGCCGACGAAGCCGAGATCCAGCACCCGCTCGATGTTGGAATCCGGATCGATCATGGTCTTGCGCGCCTTTTCGGCGAACACCATGTTGCCGTCCTTGCCGCAGAGCCCGATCGCCCACTCGCCCTCGGCGTTGATCAGCGCCACGATCTCCTTGTTGATCGAGCCGGCCAGCACCATCTCGACGATCTCGACCGTCTTCTGGTCGGTCACGCGCAGGCCGCCCTCGAATTTGGATTCGATGCCCATCTTGGTGAGCATCGCGCCGATCTGCGGCCCGCCGCCATGCACGACGATCGGGTTGACGCCGGACTGCTTCAGCAGCGCTATGTCGCGGGCGAACGCCTTGCCGAGCTCGGTGTCGCCCATGGCATGGCCGCCATATTTCACCACCACCGTCTTGTTCTCGTAGCGCTGCATATAGGGCAGCGCCCTGGAGAGCAGGGCGGCCTGCATTTCGGCGGTGGCGGTGATGTCCGTCATCGGTCGGGTTCCCGAACTGGCAAGGATTGGCGGCGTCTTAGCGGGAATTGCCGCGGGCCGCAAACGGCTTTGCGCTCACAATGATGAAATCTGCAGATGGCCCGGGATCTAGCCCTGCATCCTCTCGCGGCGCGACGCTGGGCAAAATCTGCTGATCAGTGTCTTGACGTTGATAGAGATGTTCTGATGGCCAAAGGCGGCTAGTCGAAATTGCACAGGCGGTAGCACTAAACATAGATGTTCCACTTGATTGCCCTAGGGCTCTACAAATACGCTCCTGCGTGCGTCGACAAATGATTGCAAGGGTTGTGATACTGATCGGCAAGAAAGCCAATAAAATCCCGCCGCGAAAGGCGGCGGTCTGACCATGACGCAATGGTCCGATAGTGCGCTTGAAGCCGAGATAAGGCGCGTTCAATCGGCTATTCAGGCATGGGCGGAGCGCCTCGATGTTTGGTTCGATTGCTGCTTCAAATCGTATCAGGAGCATGTGGACGGCGAGCCGCAGGACCCGCCCATCGTGACGTTGCTAATCTGTGAAGGCGGCCTCTATTCGATCCTCAGTGGCGAAGACGGAGGCGGACACGAGCCCGAGTTCCATGACCTGCTCAAAACTCTCGGCTACTTCTATGAGAACAGGGACGGCGTCACGATGGCTATCTGCGCGGAAGATGCCGAGCTCTCATCTGCCTTCGCCGCCTATTTTCATTGGCAATGGGTTTGTAGCCTCATCAAAGAGGATACGGGCGATGTCTACCAGGAACTGTTCGATCATTTCTCACATCGTCCTGACGACCTCAACCGGCTCCATTGGCGAGATTTCGAGACGCTGCTTTTTCGTATCTTCCAGAATCAAGGATTTGAGGCTGAGCTTGGACCGGGACGCGCGGACAACGGCGTTGATCTTCGGCTATGGCAGCGCGATCCGATAGGAGACGTTCTCACACTCGTTCAGGCCAAACGGTACGCTATCGGGAACAAGATAGACCTGACCCAGGTCGCCGCACTGTATGGGATTGCTACGTCAGAAGGTGCGGACAAAGCACTGTTTGTCACCACCTCAAGTTATGCGCCCGTCGCGCGCAACTTTGCCGGCCGAACTTCCGATCTCTTGAGGCTTGCCGAACGGGAGGATGTCGTAGAGTGGTGCGCGCGAGCAAGCGCTGGCATTATTGCCGATAAGTCGTCGCTGGTCTCGCCGGAATCCGTCGGCCGTGTCATTGCTGAGGTGGCCGCCGCGAGGAAGGACCCGAGGGTCCTAGAGACAAGCTTTGGATACAATATGGTTTTGAATAGCTTTGCCCTAGTCATAAAGGAAACGAAACACGCAGCGCTCTTGATGTCTCTGCCCCGCCGCACGCTTACCGACGACGGTTATGGACAACGTGGCACTGAGGTGCCGCTTTTCGACGGAACGACAATTTCGCGCCTCCAGGGCGATATGGTGTGGCGCGCCAAGCGCAAGCTCTATGATGGCCGCGTCGGCTATTGGGACGGGGAGCACCTGTTTCATGCCTGGAACGGTGAGCCGCAGAATTTCGATTATGTCGACTGATGGCTTT
>JAFKFE010000761.1 GCA_017308345.1 Alphaproteobacteria bacterium
GCGGCACGCGGCAGATCATCAAGGAGCCGCGCCAGGAATACACCAACGCGCTGGTCTCGGTGCATGAGATCGAGCATCACGAACAGCAGCCCGGCACGACGCCATTCCTGTCGGTGAAGAATGTCACCGCCGCCTATGGCGGCGGCCATGTCAAGGTCCTGAAGAACGTCTCCGTCGACATCTATCCCGGCCAGACGCTGGCCGTCGTCGGCGAGAGCGGTTCCGGCAAGTCGACGCTGGCGCGCGCCATCACCGGGCTTCTGCCGCCCGAGCAGGGCAGCGTCGTCTTCGATGGCCGCACGCTCGGCAACAAGCTGGCGGATCGGCCGAAGGAAGATCTGCGCCAGTTGCAGATGATCTACCAGATGGCCGACGTGGCGATGAACCCGCGCCAGACGGTGGGCACGATCATCGGACGGCCGCTGGAGTTCTATTTCGGCATGAAGGGACGCGAGCGCGACAAGCGCGTCGCCGAACTGCTCGATGAGATCGAGATGGGCAAGGGTTTCGTCGACCGCTATCCGGCCGAGCTTTCCGGCGGCCAGAAGCAGCGCGTCTGCATCGCCCGTTCGCTCGCCGCCAAGCCGAAGCTGATCATCTGCGACGAGGTGACATCGGCGCTCGATCCGCTGGTCGCCAACGGCATCCTGAAACTGCTGCTCAACCTGCAGCAGCACGAAAAGGTCGCCTATCTGTTCATCACCCACGATCTGGCGACGGTGAAGTCGATCGCCGATTCGATCGCGGTGATGTATCGCGGCGAAGTCGTGCGCTACGGCTCCAAGAGCAAGGTGCTGACGCCGCCCTTCGACGCCTATACCGACCTGCTCCTGTCCTCCGTGCCGGAGATGGAGATCGGCTGGCTGGAGAAGGCGATCAAGGGTCGGCGCATGGAGAGCGCCGGAAATTAGCCCGCCAAAAGGCGAGCCATTGCGGCCTTTGTCATGCGGCCGCAATGGGGAGAGGGAAATATCGCCGCGGACGGATCGGAATCCGCGCCGAAATCGATATCAACGGAGGGGTAGGACATGCACACGGAACTCGATCATCTCGCCGAACTCGCCGGCAAGGGCAGGATTTCGCGGCGCGATTTCCTCGGCCGCGCGGCCGCGCTCGGCGTCTCGGCGGCGATGGCCACGACGCTTGCCGGCAAGGCCTTTGCCGCGACACCCGTGAAGGGCGGGATCATCAAGGCCGGCCTGCAGGGCGGCGAGTCGACCAACAGCCTCGATCCGGCGCTGAACCTCAGCCAGGTCACATTCAACTTCTGCAAGCAATGGGGCGAGTTTCTCGTCCGCCTGACGCCCGAAGGCGGCGTCGAAAACCTGATCGCCGAGGAAATCGGCGCTTCGGCCGACGCCAAGACCTGGACGATCAAGGTCCGCGACGGCATCGAGTTCCATGACGGCAAGACGGTGACGGCGCAGGATGTCGCCGCCACGCTGGAGCGCCATGCCGACGAGAAGTCGAAATCCGGCGCGCTCGGCATCCTGAAGAACATCAAGGGCATCAAGGCCGACGGCAAGGAAGTGGTGGTCACGCTCGGCGACGCCGATGCCGACTTCCCCTATCT
>JAFKFE010000762.1 GCA_017308345.1 Alphaproteobacteria bacterium
AGCAGCTAGACGTGCTGGCCGCCATTGATGTGGATCTCCGAGCCGCTCACATAGGACGACTGGCCCGAACACAGGAAGTAGATGATATCGGCCACTTCCGACGTGGCGCCCAGCCTCCGCAGCGGAATCGTCTCGACTATTCTGTCGGTGCCGGGCGACAGGATCGCGGTGTCGATCTCGCCCGGCGCGATCGCGTTGACGCGGATGCCGTGCGGGCCGAAGTCATACGCCATCTCGCGCGTCAGTGAGCCAAGCGCCGCCTTGGACGTCGCATAGGCCGTGCCGGCGAAGGGATGCACCCTCGTCCCGGCGATCGATGTGACGTTGACGATCGAGCCCTTGGCGGCGGCGAGTTCCTTGAACAGGCCCCTGGCCAGCATGATCGGCGCGAAGAAATTGACCTGGAAGACATCGCGCCAGACATGCATAGGCGTCTCGATCGAGTTCATCCGGCTGCCGTCCTTGAGCTTTGGCGAGATGCCGGCATTGTTGACCAGCGCGTGCAATTGCCCGCCATGCGCCTCCAGACGGTGACGGATTTCCGAAACGGCGATGCCGACATCCTCCTGATCGGCGAGATCGACCTTGATGTGGTCCTCGGGACCGGCCGGCCATGGGCAGTCCTCGGCGAAAGCCTGACGCGAGCAGGTGATGACGCGCCAGCCCTCGCGCGAAAAGCGCTTCACCGTCGCATGGCCGATGCCACGGCTGGCGCCGGTGAGCACGATGGTTTTTCTGCTGTCGGTTTGCGCCATGGGTCTGGTCTCCGGCCGGACATGTAGCCGAAGGCGCCTGCCATGGCGAGAGGCGAGTTCGCCGCCCGGGAACAAACCGGCCAAGCGTAAACTATAGGCTCCATGCGCCCTACAAGCTCGGCGGGGTGTTCGCCGCAACGACGACGCAGACTTCCGCGCCGACATTCCGAAACCGGTGCGGTATCCGGCTCTCGAAGAAATACGCCTCGCCGGCGCGCAGAATACAGACCTGCGAACCGACGGTGACCTCCAGTTCTCCGCGTATGACAAGCCCGGCCTCCTCGCCGGCATGCCTCAGCATCGCCTCTCCGGTATCGGCCCCGGGAGCGTAGGTGTCTTCCATCATCTGCAAGGCATGACGGGCAAGATTGCCGCCGATTTGCCGGATCGTATGCTTTCCGAGCGAAATGCAGGTCAAGTCCCCTTGCCGGTAGAAGATACGCTCTTCCGAATGGTCCGCTCCGCTGAAGAACACCGTGATCGGCAATTGAAAGGATGCGGCGATCTTCTGCAGGGACGAGACGGTCGGGCTCATCTCTCCGCGCTCGATCTTGGCAATGGTGGTGTGGCTTAGACCGCAGCGGCGGGCGAGATCGCGCTGGGTCAGGCCATGCGCGGCCCTCATAGCGCTCAGCCGGGCCGGAATATCCGCATCCATATCAATTTCCTCTCGTTGACTCTGGAAAGTATAATTGCCACTTTGAATTCCGCAAGCGTACCTCCACGCATGCTGTCGATGGAAGGTTTCCATGAATCGGACACGGCCTCTTCTTCCTTATCTGGCCGGCGCGCTCGCGCTGAACTTCT
>JAFKFE010000763.1 GCA_017308345.1 Alphaproteobacteria bacterium
CCGCACTGGCGCATCGGCTGGTTCGGCGCGCTGCGCTGCCGCCGCTCGCTCGGGCTTCTGGCCGATTTCACCCGCCGGCAGGCAGGGCGTTTCGAAGTCGTGCTCAGAGGTCGTCCGGCGCTGTCCGAATTTGCGGACTTTCATGGTTTCGTCGAGGCTGAGCCCTGGCTTTCGTTCCGCGGGCCCTATCGCAATCCGGAGGACATGGCGGCGATCTACCGCGAGGTGCATTTTTCCTGGGCGGTCGATTTCTTCGAAGCCGGCCAGAATTCCGAATGGCTGCTCCCCAACCGTCTCTACGAAGGCTGCCGCTTCGGCGCCGTGCCGATCTCGATGGCGGACACCGAAACCGGCAGGTTCCTGAAACAGCAGGACATCGGCGTGCGTCTGTCCGAAGCCTCGCCCGAGGGGATCGAGGCGATGCTGAGCCGGATGGACCAGGACAGATATCGCGGTCTGAAGTCGCGGGTGTTGGCGCGCAACCCCAGGACCTGGAGCTACGACCGCAGCGATTGCGCGGCCTTCGTCGACAAGCTGCGCGGCCTCGCCGCAATGCCTTCGACTTTCGCGACGGAGGCGGCGGCGTGATGGCGCGGCAGGACGAGCAAGAACCGGCGAAGCGGGCCACCGCATCGATCCTCATCGTCATTCCCTGCCTCAACGAGGCGGCCCATATCGGCGGCCTGCTCGACCAGTTGCGGCCAGCGGCGGCACGGCTCGGCGGCCGCATCGTCGTCGCCGACGGCGGCAGCACCGACGGCACGCAAGCCATCGTCGAGAAGGTCGTGGCGAAGGATCCCCGCGTCATCCTGCTTGCCAATCCGAAGCGCCTGCAAAGCGCCGCGATCAATCTCGCGGTAGGGGCCCTCGGCGACGGCGCCGACTATCTCATCCGCATCGACGCGCATGGCGGCTACCCGGACGATTACTGCGACCGGCTGGTCGAGGAAGCGCTGGCCACCGGCGCCGATTCGGTCGTCGTTTCGATGCTGACCGCCGGCACCGGAGCCGTGCAGAAGGCGGTCGCGGCGGCGCAGAATTCCAAGCTCGGCACCGGCGGCTCGAAGCACCGGCACATGTCCGAGGGCGAGTGGGTCGATCACGGCCACCATGCGCTGATGCGCGTCGCCGCCTTCGAACATGTCGGCGGCTATGACGAGAGCTTCAGCCACAACGAGGACGCCGAGCTCGACTATCGCCTGCGCCGGGCCGGCTACCGCATCTGGATGAGCGGCAGGACGCAGATGGTCTACTATCCGCGCTCGACGCTGAAGAGCCTCTATTTCCAGTATCTCGGCTATGGCCGGGGCCGCGCCAAGAACGTGCTGAAGCACCGCATGGTGCCGAAGCTGCGGCAGATGATCCCGCTTCTGGTGGCGCCCGTGGTGCTGTTGGCCCTGTTCTCCTTCGTCCACTGGCTGGCGGCCGTGCCTTTCCTGCTGTGGGCCGCGGTTTGCCCACCCTTCCAGCGAAGCCTACAATGAAACATGATGAATTCTGCCTCCTCCCCCGATCACAAGCGTTACTTCATCGAAAAGCTCGGTATCTCCGAACGTCTGA
>JAFKFE010000764.1 GCA_017308345.1 Alphaproteobacteria bacterium
GCGCCCGCGCAAGGCGCCGTCCCTGGCCAGCCGAGCAATCAGCTTGCGGCCCACCATGCCGGCGGCGCCCGTGATCAGAATTCTCATCGTCAGAGACCTTTCTTGCGCTGGCTGCGTCCGCGCAGCCAAAGGACGACAAACAGCCCGACCATGAAGATCACGGCGATGATTGCCGCCAGGACCGTCGATACCTTGCCGGCGGCCAGCATCATGGCCGGCAGGAAATAGGCGGCAAGACCGAACAGCAGCAGTATCACGGCCGCGGCGATCGCCGCGTTCCTTGTGTCACGATCCATCAGCAGGTGTTCCCGATTTCGAGGCTGTTCGGCTTCGTCATAATGGTGATCAGTGATAGTGCCTGCGATCGGCGGGCGCGCCATGCGCATGGTCGTGGTGGTGATGGTCATGCTCGTCATGGCTGTCGGCGCATTGCCCGAATTCGGATTCGACCGTGGCATGATCGATGCCGTGCCTGGTGGCAAGCCGTTTCTTGATGGCGCTCACCGCCACATGCGGATTGACGCCGTCACTCAGGCAGGCGTGCAGCGTCGCCATGTTCGATGTGCCGTCGAGCGACCAGATATGCATGTGGTGCACCTCGCGCACGCCCTTGACCGAGCCTTCCAGGTCCTTGGCGATCAGGTCGCGATCGAGGCTTGCCGGCACGCCTTCGAGCAGCACATGCGCGGCCTCGCGCATCAACGACCATGCCGTCGACAGGATGAGCAGCGACACCAGCACCGACAGGACGGGATCGATCGGCGTCCAGCCGGTCGCCAGGATGATGATGGCGGCGACGATTGCGGCGGCGGAACCCAGCAGATCGCCCAGCACATGCAGGATGGCGCCGCGCATGTTGAGGCTCTCGCGGTCGCCGCCATGCAGCACGAAGAAGGAGGCGATATTGACCAGCAGGCCAGCCACCGCCACTACCAGCATCGGCCCGCCGAGCACGGGAGCCGGGTTCATCAGCCGACCCCAGGCCTCGTAGACGATCCAGAGCGCGATGACGAATATGGCGATGCCGTTGGTGTAGGCGACCAGCGTCTTCACCCGGCCGAAGCCATAGGTGAGCCGGCCCGTGGCCGGGCGTCCAGCGAGATGGAAGGCATACCAGGCAAGACCGAGCGCGATGGCGTCCGCCAGCATGTGACCGGCGTCCGCGAGAAGCGCCAGCGACCCGGTGAGCAGGCCGCCGAGCGCCTCGGCAACCATGAAGCCGCCGGTCAGGCAGGCGGCGATCAGCACCCGCTTCTTGTCGGTCGAGCCATGCACGTGGCCGGCGCCATGGGCGTGTCCATGCGAACCGTGGTCATGCGCCATCGCGGAACTCCTGTTACGCGCCGAAGTCGGTCCGGAAATCCTCCAGCCGCCGCTTCTGACCGCCTTCGCCATCGAAATTCGCCGGATCGAGCCAGGCCTCATAGGACTTGCGCAGCGCCGGCCACTCCTTGTCGATGATCGAATACCACGCCGTATCGCGGTTTTCACCCTTGACCACAAGATGCTGGCGGAAGATGCCTTCGAACTTGAAGCCGAAGCGTTCCGCCGCCCGCTTC
>JAFKFE010000765.1 GCA_017308345.1 Alphaproteobacteria bacterium
GAGCGCGGCGTCGACGGTGCCGGTCGGCCGCTGCGGGATGCCCCAGACCAGCGCCAGATAGGCGCGTTCGAGATCGCCGGTGCGGCCGTGGTCGGCAAAGGCTTCCGACAGCGCCTTGTGCGCCCGGTCGGTCTTGGCCACGACCATCACGCCGCTGGTTTCCTTGTCGAGCCTATGCACGATGCCCGGCCGCCTGACGCCGCCGATGCCGGACAGGCTGTCGCCGCAATGATGGATCAGCGCGTTGACCAGCGTGCCGGTCCAGTTGCCGGCGCCGGGATGGACGACCAGTCCGGCCGGCTTGTTGATCACGATCAGCTCGTCGTCCTCGTAGAGGATGTCGAGGGGAATGTCCTCGCCTCGCGGCTCGGCCGGTTCCGGCGCGGGCACCAGGATTTCGATCCGCTCACCGGCCGTCAGCTTGCGCTTGGTCTCCAGCACCGGCTTGCCGGCGATGGAGACCGCGCCTTGGCGGATCAGCGCCTGCACGCGGCTGCGCGAGAGCTCCGGCCCGAGGCGGGCGGCGAGCCACTGGTCGAGACGCTGGCCGGCGGCATCGGCGCCGGCTTCCACCACGACGGCTTCGCCGGATTCCTCGTCCGCCAATTCGTCCTCTATCAATATCGGGGTCTCTTCGTTATGAGCGCTCATCGAAACCCGTTGCGGATTGTAGCCATGGCCCGGCCGATCGCCGAAGAAGAAGACGAAAAGCCGCTCGACCCCGCGGCCGAGAACGTGCGCCGCAAGCTCGTCCGCTTCATGATCGTCAATCTCGGCCTTCTGTTCCTCGCCCTTATGGTGGTGATCGGGGCGCTTGTCTACAAAGCCCGCAACGCGCCGGTGGCCGGCCAGGTGCCGGCCGGCGAGGTCCAGGTTCCGGCCGGCGCGCCGCTCTCCGGCGACATCGTGCTGCCGGTCGGTGCCAAGGTGGTCAGCCAGTCGCTCTCCGGCAACCGCCTGTCGATCGACGCCGAACTTGCCGACGGCAGCCGTTCGATCTTCGTCTACGACATCGCCGAACGCCGCATCGTCGGGCAGTTCGCGATCCGCAACAAATGAGCTCCCAACAAACGAGCGGCTTCGCCGGGCACCGCAGCATTGCGACCGTCGCGCTCGTCGTCGGCGATTATGACGAGGCGGTTCGCTGGTATGTCGAGCGGCTCGGCTTCGTGCTCACCGAGGATGTCGATCTCGGCGGTGGCAAGCGCTGGGTCATCGTCGCGCCGGCGAACGGCCAGGGCGCGCGGCTGCTGCTGGCCGAGGCATCCGGCGAAGACCAGGCAAGCCGCATCGGCAACCAGACCGGCGGCCGGGTCTTTCTCTTCCTGGAAACCGACGATTTTTCCCGCGACCACCAGGCGATGCTCGAAAAGGGTGTCGACTTCCGCGAAGCGCCTCGCTGCGAGGCCTATGGCACGGTGGCCGTCTTTTCCGACCTCTACGGCAAGCTCTGGGACCTGATCGAGCCGAAACGGCAACGCTGACCCATGCCGTTCGGCAAAGCGCGCAAAGGGGTCGAAAGCCTAACCAGAGAATTCCTTGGCAAGCCAATGAACACT
>JAFKFE010000766.1 GCA_017308345.1 Alphaproteobacteria bacterium
CGCGCGACAGCGGCGTCGACGTGATCCTGCTGGAAGGCAACGAGATCGGATCGGCGGCATCCGGCCGCAACAACGGCCTCGTCATCTCGCATCACTCCAAGGCATCGCCTTCGGAATTCGAGGCCGCCTACGGCAAGACTTTCGGCGCCCGCTACAACCAAATGGTGGCGGACGCCGCCGGCGTCGCCTTCGGTCTGATGCAACGCTTCAACATCGATGCCCATCAGGTGCAGGAAGGCTGGATCCAGCCCGCCCACACGGAAGCGACGCTTGCCCGCGCCCGCCAGTTCCACGACGAATGGAAAGCCCTCGGCGCGAATGTCTCCTGGCTCGACCGCGCGGAAGTCAGCGCGCGCATCGGCAGCCCCTATCTCGGTGGCTGGATGGCCCACAATTCGGGCCACATCAATCCGTTCGCCATGACCATCGGCCTGGCGGCCGCGCTGGAACGCGAAGGCGTGACGATATACGAGAACTCGCGCGCGACGCGTATCGAGCGCCTGGAAGACGGCTGGCGCGTCTTCACGGCGACCGGAAGCGTCACGGCGCCGGAGGTGGTCCTGGCGACCAACGCGCTGACCGGCGACATCTGGCCAGGGCTGAAGAAGACGCTCGTACCCTTCAAGGTGTTCCAGGCGGCGACCAATCCCCTGCCCGAGGAACTGCGCGCCAGGATCCTTGTCGGCAATCCGGCCGTGTCCGACATGCGCAACGACCTGCGCTACTTCCACTACGACCGCGACAACCGGCTGGTCAGCGGCGGCACACATACCTTCTGGCAGAACGAGGCCGACCGCGGCCGCGCAAAGGTCTCGCACATGCTGGGCAAGGCATTCCGGGCCTTTGGCGGCGAACCGGAGATGGTGGAATACTGGCACGGAACCTTCGCCGTGGTGCCCGACCGCAAGCCGCGGCTCTATCGGCTGGCGCCGGGGCTCGTCTTCGGCGGCGTCTATTCCGGCCGCGGCGTGGCGCTTTCCATGTCGCTCGGCCAGGAGATCGGCCGCTGGGCGGCGGGCCGACGCACCGACGGGCAGATGCCGCTGCCGGTGACAGGCATGAAACCGGTTCCGTACCATCCGGTCGCGGTCCAGGTCGCCAACCGCATGCATGCCTGGAACCGCTTCCAGGACCGGCGATCCTAAGAAGCAGATCGGCGGCTTCGATTCACCTGTCGACTTCGCGGCGAGCTTCCGCCGGAGAGGCGACGGTAGTCGCATTGGTCATCCCCGACGACCTGGCTGACACGCTGCCGCCAACTTGACGAAGGTCAAAGCGACCAATCCTTGCGACCTGTACGAACTCGGTTGCGTCGGCGGAACCGGAGGCCCGCATGCAAGCCCGCGAGCGACAGGCGGAAAGTCCAACAACCCTCCCGTCGGCTCCTGTATTCGTGGCCCGGGGATTGAGCAAGGTTTATGGCTCGGGCGACTCGCGCGTCGTGGCGCTCAAGGACATCGACCTTGACATTCGACAGGGCGAGTTCATCGTTCTTCTTGGACCTTCAGGCTCGGGTAAATCGACTCTCCTCAACATTCTTGGCGGGTTGGACGCTCC
>JAFKFE010000767.1 GCA_017308345.1 Alphaproteobacteria bacterium
ATGTAACTATCTAGTTACGACTACGCTGGAATCGCCGCCGGCGTCAAGCGGCGGACTTCGCATCGCGATGCGTTGCCGCTACAAGTGCTTGCGACATCGCGTGAACTTGAATAGAAATAACCAGATGGTTACTAAGGGAGGATATCATGAAGCCGTCTGACAAGCGCGTATTCGGCCGGTCCGGCCTCAACGTCACGGCGTTCGCGTTCGGAACCGCTCCTATCGGCAATTTCCTTCAGCCCATAGACGAGCAGACCGCGGATGCCATGATCCAGACCGCCTGGGACGCCGGCATACGTTTCTACGACACCGCTCCGATGTACGGACACGGCCTTTCGGAACTGCGGGCCGGATATTCGCTTCGGTGGAAGAAGCGTGACGAGTTCGTCCTCGCCAGCAAAGTGGGCCGGGTGCTGAAGCCCGCGAAACGCTCCGAGATCGACTTCGCGCCGTGGTCGAACGCCGCGCCGAACACCATGAATTTCGATTACTCCTACGACGGCACCATGCGGTCGTTCGAGGATTCGCTGCAGCGCCTGGCGCTCGAACACATCGACATGCTTTTCATCCACGACATCGACCGGTTCACCCGTGGCGATGAGCAGCCGGAGGTCTTCCGGCAGGCGATGGATGGCTGCTGGCGGGCGTTGGAGAAACTGCGCTCGGAAGGCGTCGTCAAGGCGATCGGCGTCGGCGTCAACGAATGGCAGGTTTGCCACGAAGCCCTGAAGCAGCGTGACTTCGACTGCTTCCTGCTCGCGGGCCGCTATACGCTGCTCGAACAGGAGGCTCTCGACGAGTTCCTGCCGCTTTGCGTTGAACGCGGCGCGGCGGTACTGGTCGGCGGGGGCTTCAATTCAGGCATCCTGGCCACGGGCGCCGTTCCGGGCGCAAAATACAATTATTCGCTGGCGCCAAAACCGATCATGGAAAAAGTGGCGAAGATCGAGGAGGTCTGCCGCGCGCATGGCGTGCCGCTGCCGGCCGCCGCCTTGCAGTTCGTGGTGGCGCACCCGGCCATCCCGTCCTTCTGCGCCGGCACTCGTACCGTCCAACAACTCGAGCAGAATCTGGCCTGGTTCAGTTTCCCGATCCCCGGCGAGTTCTGGCAAGACCTGAAGAAGCGCGGGCTGTTGCGGGAAGATGCTCCGGTGCCGGCATGAGCGCCGAGGCCCAGGGGAAATCGCTCACAGGCTTCGGGCTGAGCTACGAAGACGTTGAGGTCGGCGATCATTTCGAAACGCCATCCAGAGACGTAACAGCGGCTGTCATCGACGCGTTCGCGGAAATGACCGGCGACCGGTTCGAAATCCACATGAGCGACGAGGCGGCGCGACGGCACGGCTTCCCCGTGCGTGTCGCGCACGGCCTGCTGGTGCTGTCTCTCGTCGACGGGCTGAAGAACAATGCGATCGCCCGCTTCCGGTCGGTGGCATCGCTCGGCTGGACCTGGAAGTTCTCAGCCCCGGTGTTGGCCGGCGACACCGTCAACGCGCAGGTAACGGTTGCGGAAAAACGCACCACCCGCAATCCGGCCCGCGCGATCCTTTGCCTG
>JAFKFE010000506.1 GCA_017308345.1 Alphaproteobacteria bacterium
GCGGGCGCTCTATCCGCTGGTGGTCCTGTTTCAAAACGTGCCCAAGGTGGCGCTGGCGCCGATCTTCATCCTCTGGTTCGGCTACGGGCTCGCGCCCAAGATCGGCCTGATCCTGGTCATCGCCTTCTTCCCGGTGACCTTGTCGATGCTGGCGGGCATGCAGTCGGTCGACCGTTCGTTGCTGTCGCTGATGAATTCGGTCGGCGCCAGCCCGACGCAGATCCTGTTCAGGATCCGCGTCCCGCACTCGCTGCCGAACCTGATGGCCGGAACCAAGATCGCCGCGACGCTCAGCGTCATCGGCGCCATCGTCGGCGAATTCGCCGGCGCCTCGGACGGGCTCGGCTACGTCATCCAGTTCGCCTCGACGCAGCTCGACACCGCGCTCGTCTTCGCGGCGCTGCTGCTCGTTTCGGTGCTGGGCATCGCCTTCTACTACGCAGCCGAGATCCTCGAACGCATCGTGGTGCCATGGGCGCCGAAATTCAGCCAGGCCTAGGCCTTCTCCGTCGACCAACATCATAAGAAGGGAACAAAAAATGCTCAGACGCTCACTTATCAAGGTAGCCGCCATTGCCGCGGCCGCCGGTGTGCTTGGCTTCTCGAACGCAGCCCTGGCAGCCGACAAGGTCAACGTCCAGCTCGACTGGGTGGTGCGCGGCAACCACGCCATGTTCTTCGTCGGCAAGGAAAAAGGTTTCTTCGCCAAGAACGACATCGACGTCGCCGAGATCCGCAAGGGCTCGGGCTCGCCCGACGCCATGCGGCTGGTGGGCAATGAGAACGCGGATTTCGGCTTCGGCGATCTTCCCACGCTCGCCGTCGCCCGGTCGCAGAATGTCCCGGTCGTCGCGGTGGCCGCCGTCAACCAGCATTCGCCGCTGGCCATCATCTCGCTGGCCAAGACGGTGAAGCTCGCCAAGCCGGCCGACCTCAAGGGGCTCACCATCGGCATTCATCCGGCCGGCTCGACCTATATCTTCTTCAAGGGCTTCCTGGCGGCCAATGGCCTGACCGAGAAGGACATGACGCTGAACAGCGTCTCGCCGCCCTATGAAAGCTATCTTCTCCTTGGCCGGGTGCAGACGGTGGTCGGCTATGTCGACGCCGAGGTTCCCGAGCTGGAAGCCAAGGCCGGCGGTCCCGGCTCGCTCAGCATCATGATGGGCGCGGATCATGGCTGGAAGGCTTACGGCTCCGGTCTGTTCACCTCGGAGAAGATGATCAAGGACAAGCCCGACGTCGTCGCGCGTTTCGTCAAGGCCTACAGCGAAGCCTTCGACTATGTCGTTGCCCATCCGGAAGAGGCCGCCGAGATCACGGCCAAGGCGGCACCTGGATACGCCGACAAGAAGGATGTGCTTCTGGCGCAGATCAACGCCGACATCGCGTCGACCTTCACCAGTTCCGACACCAAGGAACACGGCCTCGGCTGGATGACTAAGACGCAGTGGGAGGAAACCCTGAAGACGCTCACCGATCAGGGCGTGCTCAAGGCCACCCTGTCGGCGGACGATGTCTTCACCGACGCGTTCCTGGCAAAGAAGTAAGAGGCGCGCGGTGCTGGAGCGGGCAAGTCGATGAGCGCCTACCGGCAGACCAGATTGTCCTGCCCCATGACGCAGGACACGGCGCGCTCGCCTTTCGCCGCGTCGGCGCGGTCGAGCGTGATCTGCGCGCGGGTGGCATATGCGCGACCCGACAGGCCGCACCACAGCCGCTCGATGGGCAGGTTCTCGCGCTTGTCGTTGAGGATCGTGAACGTGCCGGTCTTGGGATCGAACCAGAGCTCGAGGCGAGCGCTCTTGCCCGGCTCGACCGTCGCGATCCCGGCCGAATACCAGTGGGCGAAGTCGGCATTGCACGACAGCCCCTCACTGCCCGCATTCGAAATCGTCAGCGGCACCATATCGAGCCCATCGGTGCCCTTGCGGACGATGACATGGTGCAACTCAACCGCGCTGGCGAACGATGTGAACGCCAGCATCACCGGGAGGACATAACGAATCTTCACTTTGCCTGAGCTCCATGGGTAAATTTTTCTCAGGCAGTCTATCTCGCTTCTGCGCAATAACAACAAGAATATTGATTGGTAAATCGAAACAGAGAGGGTGAAATGTTAAAGCTTCTGAAGAGCAGTGTGAGTGCAGTTATACTGAGCGGCGTCTTGCTTGGCGGCGCGCTTGCTGGCGAAGTCAAGTCGATCGCCATCCTGACGCCGGAAGAAGGCACCGATTACGGTTGGAACCAGCAGGGCATCGATGCCGCCAAGGCGGCGGGCAAGGCCGCCGGCGTCGAAGTGGTCGTGGCCCAGGGCCTCGGCTATGGCGATGTCCGCCCGACCTTGCGGGAACTCGCTTCCGACGGCGCCAGCCTGCTGATCGCCCATGCCAGCGGCTACAACACCTCGGCGCCTGAAATCGCCAAGGAGTTGAAGGTTCCGGTGGCGATCGTCGATACGCCGAACGGCTTGGAGAAGGGTCTCGTCGCCGACTACACGCTGAGCGGTCACCAGGGCGCCTATCTCGCCGGCCGCCTTGCCGCCAAGATGTCGCGCACGAAATCTGTCGGCATCGTCGTGTCTGGTGAACCTGCGTCATGGAACTCGCAGTCGGCGGCGTTCGCCCAGGGCGTGAAGGCGGAGAATCCGGACGTCAAGATCACCTATGCGGTGATCGGCCCGGCCGCCTACAGCGATGCGGCCGGCGGCAAGCGCGTCACCGAAAGCGTTATCGCCTCCGGCGCCGACATCATCTTCGGCCAGGGCAACGGCTCGAGCTTCGGCATGCTGCAGGCGGTCGAGACGACCAAGGCTGCCGACGGCGGCAAGGTCTATTTCATCGACGTCATCGGCGACAAGTCGCCGATCGACAAGGGCTTCCTGCTGTCCTCGGTGGTCTGGAACATCGAGCCGGTCTACGCGGCGATGATCGCCGACATAAAGGCCGACACGTTCGGCACCAAGCATTATTCGATCGGCCTCAAGGACGATTCCGTGAAGCTCTTGAAGACCGCCGCCATCCCGGACAATGTCTGGTCCGAGATCCAGGCGCTGCGCGAGGACGTCATCTCCGGCAAGATCAAGGTCGATCCGGTCTATGACGCCGCCGCCGTCAGGGCGCTGATGACGAGCGTCGCCCAGTAAGGCGACCACGAGTCTTCCGGAGGGGCGATCGGTTCACCCCTCCGGATATTTCCCGTTTTTCCAGTGCTGGGCTTTCATGAGCAGTCTTTCTTCATCGCCCGCCGGCAAGCGCGATATCGTCGCGCTCGAAGGCGTGACCAAACGCTTTCCCGGCATCGTCGCCAATGACGGCATCGACCTGTCGATCCGTCCCGGCGAGGTGCATGTTCTGCTCGGCGAGAACGGCGCGGGAAAATCCACCCTGATCGGCATGCTGTCGGGACTGCTGCAGCCGGACGAGGGGCGCATACTGGTCGACGGCAAGCCGACGCCGATCACCTCGCCGCGCCACGCGCTGGCGCTGGGCATCGGCACCGTGTTCCAGCACATGATGCTGGTGCCGACGCTGACGGTGGCGGAAAACCTCTTGCTCGGCGGACCCTGGTGGCAGCGCCCCAGGACCGAAGAACTGGCGGCGCGCGTCGCCGAGATCACACGCAGCCTGGGCATCACGGTCAAGCTGCATGCCAAGGTGTCGGAGCTTTCGCTCGGCGAGCAGCAGCAGGTCGAGATCCTGCGCGCCATGGTGCGCAACAGCCGGCTGCTGATCCTCGATGAATCCACCTCGATGCTGACGCCCAAGGGCATCGAGGAACTCGGCGCGCTGATGCGCCGCCTGGCCGAGAAGGGCCTGGCGATCGTCTTCATCACCCACAAGCTCAAGGAGGCGGCGGCTTTCGGCGACCGCATCTCGGTGCTGAAACTCGGCCGCAAGGTCGGCGAGATCCCGCCCGAGCGTTTTCGCGCGCTGGGTGAGCAGGAGATCATCTCGGAAATCGTGGAGTTGATGTTCGGCAAGCGGAAGGACGATCCCGAAGCTGCCCAGCGTCCTACCCGAACCATTCGCGCCGATGCCGCGCCGCTGCTTCAGGTCGCCGATCTCTCGGTCGCGCCGACCGACAACGCGCCGGGCCTGTCGTCGATCTCCTTCGACATCCGCCCCGGCGAGATTCTCGGGATCGCCGGTATCGACGGCAATGGCCAGAAGCAATTGGCCGAGGCCTTGGCCGGCCAGCGCGCCGCGACCCGCGGCTCGGTGCGGCTGGAGGGCACTGCCATCGAGGCGGCGAGCGTCGGCGAACGCCGCAAGCAAGGCCTTCGCTACCTGACCGACGACCGGTTGGGCGAAGGCACGGTCGGCACCTTCCCGGTCTCGATCAACTTCTTCCTCAAGCAGGTCGGCGCGGCGCCCTTCTGGCGCGGCGGCGTCGAGCAGCGCGCCGAGATCGACAGGCGCGCCGCCGAGCTCGTGCGCGAATATGATGTGCGTACGCCCAGCCTGAAGACGCCGGTCGCCCGGCTTTCCGGCGGTAACATCCAGAAGGTGCTTTTGGCGCGCGAACTTGCCGAGGGCGCGAAGGTGGTGATCTTCAACAAGCCGACCTACGGGCTCGATCTCGCCAACACGCTGGCGTCACGCCAGCGCATCCGCGACACCGCGGCACGCGGCCTTGCCGTCCTCTTGATCTCCACCGACCTCGAGGAATTGCTCAGCATGTGCGACCGCATCGCCGTGATTGCCAATGGCGCGCTCGTAGGCACCGTCGGGAATACCGACGATGCCCGCACCAAGGTCGGGCGCCTGATGATCGGACTCGCCGCATGAGCATCGACACCGCACCCACTGCCAGCGCCACCGCGCTCGACCCCACGAGCGGGGCCGCCACGCGCCGCGACATCCTGCGCCGGTTGCTGATGACGCTTGGGCCCATCCTGGTCGCTCTCGTCATCGCCGGCTGCATCCTGCTCGCCGTCGGCGTCGACCCGCTCGCCTATTACGGCTATGTGCTGGAGAAAGGCCTGTTCTCGCCTCTGGGCATCCAGCAGACGTTGACCCGCATGGCCCCGCTTTTGTTTCTTGCAGCCGGCCTTATCGTGGCCTTTCGCGCCGGGATGTGGAACCTGGGCGGCGACGGCCAGTTCCTGCTCGGCGCCGTCACGGCGGCCGCCAGCGCTCCTGTCCTGGTGCAGGTCATGCCTGGCTGGCTGGCGCTCATCTGCTCGTTCCTGATCGCCATGGTCGTGGCGATGATCTGGTCGCTGGTGCCTGCTCTGCTGCGCGCTTATCAGGGCGTCAACGAGATCATCACCACGCTGATGATGACGTTCCTCGGCACCTCGCTCGCCAATGTCCTGGTCAAGCTTGTTTTTCGCGATCCGGGCACGACCGTGCCGCAGACACGCACGCTACCGGTGGACGAGCGGCTGCCGCGCCTGTTCGACACCACCATCACCAGCGGCCTCCTGCTCGGCCTTGCCGCGATCATCATCGTGCATCTGGTGATGACGCGCACCGCGTTCGGTCTGAAGCTGCGCATCGTCGGCGCAAATCCGCGCGCGGCGGTTCATGCGGGGCTGGGCGTGCCTGGCCTGACTATTGCTGTCTTCGCCATTTCCGCCGGGCTCGCCGGCCTTGCCGGCGCCGTCGACATCATCGGCGTGCAGGGCAATGTCCGCGCCGACTGGAATCCCGCTTATGGACTGGCGGTCATTCCGGCCGTGTTCCTCGCTCGCATGAACGGCTTTGCCGCGATAGGTTTCGTATTCCTGCTTTCGGTGCTGTCGATCGGCGGCGAGAGCGCGGCGCGGCGGCTTGGCGTGCCCAATCATTTCACGCTGGTGCTGGTCTCCATCGTGCTGATCGTGCTCGCACTCGCCGAGTATGTCGACCATCGCTACAACCAGTCGAGAAAGGCCTGAGGCATGACCGGGCTGTTCAGCGAAGTCTTCCTCAGCGCGCTCCTGTTCGGCGCCGTCACCGCGGCCATCCCGCTGCTGCTTGCCGGGCTCGGCGAGCAGATGTCGGAAAAGGCCGGCGTGCTCAACATCGGCATCGAAGGCATGATGCTGGCCGGCGCCTATCTCGGCTTCGTCGGTTCCTTCTATTCCGGATCGCTGTGGCTGGGTTTCCTCACAGGCGCCGCCGGCGGCGTCGCGGTGGCGCTGATCATGGCGCTGCTGTGCGTGCGCATCGGGCTGAACCAGATCGTCATCGGCATCGCGCTGACGCTCGGTCTCGAAGGATTGACGGCGCTGCTTCACCATTTCCAGTTCTCGCGCAGCTATCCCCGCCTGCCGGCGGCGGACGCGACCGTCATCCCGCTGCTGTCGGATATTCCGGTCATCGGGCCCGCCTTCTTCAAGCACCATCTGATCGTCTATCTGGCGGTCGCGCTGGTGTTCGCCATGAGCTACCTCTACCGGCGCACGCAACTCGGCCTCAATCTGCAGGCCGCCGGCGACAAGCCGGCCGCGCTCGACGTCGCCGGCATAGACGTGGTCAGGACCCGCACCATAGCGGTGCTGACGACCGGCGCGCTGGCCGGGCTCGGCGGCGCCTATCTCGCCAATGTCGGGGCGGGACTGTTCATCCCGTTCATCACCAACGGCGCCGGATTCCTCGGCATCGTGCTGGCCATGCTGGCGCGCGGCCGTCCGGTTTGGGTGCTGTTCGGCGCGCTTTTGTTCGGGGTCTGCCTGTCGCTGACGACGGCCATGCAGGTGGCGGGCATCAACATACCGACCGACGTCATCCAGATGCTGCCGTTCCTGGCGGTAATGATCATGCTGGTGCTGTTCGGGCGGCGCGCCAGCCTGCCGGCGGCGCTCGGCATTCCATACGAGCGCGGTGCGCGCTGACAGCAATCACATGCGCGGACGGGACCCGCGCCAAAACAGGAGGCAACAATGTCGGATACCAAGGTCTACCTGCTCGACGGCGGCTCGCTCGTCCTCGACGGCTATCATGTGTTCTGGAATCGCGGCCCGGGCGGCGAGGTGCGCTTCCCGGTCTATTCGATCCTGATCGAGCATGCCGAGGGCCGGTTCCTGATCGACACCGGCTACGACTACGACCATGTCATGAAAGTGCTGCCCTTCGAAAAGCCGATCCAGGAAAAGCACCAGACCATTCCCGGCGCGCTTGCCCTGCTCGGGCTAGAGCCCAAGGACATCGACGTCGTCGTCAACTCGCATTTCCATTTCGACCATTGCGGCGGCAACAAGTATTTTCCGCACGCAAAGAAGATCTGCCATCGCTCGGAGGTGCCGCAGGCATGCAATCCGCAGCCTTTCGAACATCTCGGCTATTCCGACCTGAGCTTCTCGGCGGAGGCAGCCGAGGCGCGTGGCGCGACCGCGCAATTGCTGGAAGGCACGACGCGCGCCAACTCGACCTTCGAGGGCATCGACGGCGACGTCGATCTCGCCAGGGGCGTCAAGCTCATCTCGACGCCCGGCCATTCGATCGGCCACTACAGCCTGCTGGTCGAGTTCCCCAAGCGCAAGCCGATCATGTTCACCATCGACGCCGCCTACACGCAGAAGAGCCTTGAAACACTGTGCCAGGCGTCTTTCCACATCGACCCGGTCGCGGGCGTCAATTCGATGCGCAGGGTGAAGAAGCTGGCCGAGGACCATGGCGCCGAGCTGATGTACTCGCACGACATGGAAAACTTCAAGACCTACAAGACCGGCACCCAGTTCTACGGCTGAACGCCGCCAATCCGGAGACAACTCCCATGCGCTATTCCGATCATGCCGATCCGGTCATCACCCTGACCGCCGGGCCCGTCAACGCCTATCCCGAAGTGCTGCGCGGCCTCGGCCGCACCGTGCTCTACGACTACGACCCGGCGTTCCAGCTCTTCTATGAGAAGGTGGCCCACAAGGCGCAGAAGGCGATGCGGCTGTCGAACAAGCCGGTCATTCTGCATGGCGAGCCGGTGCTGGGCCTCGAGGCCGCGGCGGCGTCCCTGATCGCGCCCGACGATGTCGTGCTCAACCTGGCCTCCGGCGTCTACGGCAAGGGGTTCGGCTATTGGGCGAAACGCTATTCGCCGCATCTGCTCGAAATCGAAGTGCCCTACAATGAGGCGATCGACCCGCAGGCGGTCGCGGCAATGCTGAAGGCGCATCCGGAAATCACCGTCGTTTCCGTCTGTCACCACGACACGCCGTCCGGCACCATCAACCCGATCGATGCCATCGGCGCGCTGGTGTCGGCGCATGGCGCCTACTTCATCGTCGACGCCGTTTCCTCCTTCGGCGGCATGAAGACGCATCCCGAGGATTGCAAGGCCGATATCTATGTCACCGGCCCCAACAAATGCCTGGGCGCCCCTCCCGGCCTCACCATGATGGGCGTCAGCGAGCGGGCCTGGACCAAGATGAAGGCCAATCCGCTGGCGCCGCGCGCATCGATGCTGAGCATCGTCGACTGGGAAGATGCCTGGTCGAGCGACAAGCCGTTTCCGTTCACGCCTTCGGTCTCGGAGATCAACGGGCTCGATGTCGCGCTCGACCTCTACCTCAACGAGGGGCCGGAAGCGGTGTGGGCGCGCCACGCGCTTACAGCCAGGGCCATGCGCGCGGGCGTCACGGCGATGGGCCTGTCCGTCTGGGCAGCCAGCGACAAGATCGCGTCGCCAACCACGACCGCGGTTCGCACCCCGGAAGGCGTCGACGAGAAGGCGCTTCGCCAGGCCGCGCGCGCCCGCTATGGCGTGGTGTTTTCATCGGGTCGCGGCGAAACGCTGGGGAAGCTGACGCGCGTCGGCCATATGGGGCCGACCGCCCAGCCGATCTACGCAATTGCGGCGCTGACGGCGCTTGGCGGCGCCATGAACGCGGCCGGCCAGAAACTGACAATCGGCAAGGGCATCGACGCGGCGCTGGCCGTCATCGACGCCGACGCCTGAACAGACATCATCGGATCACGCATCAAGGGAGACATTTCATGACTGGACGGCTTGCGGGAAAGACGGCTCTGGTGACAGGCGCGGCGCAGGGTATCGGCAAGGCGATCGCGGCGCGGCTTGCCGCCGACGGCGCGACCGTCATCGTCAGCGACATCAACGCCGAGGGCGCCAAGGCGGCCGCCGCGACGATCGGCGGCAAGGCGAAGGCTGTCGCCGCCGACATCTCCGATCCGGCATCCGTCAAGGCGCTTTTCGCTGAAATCCAGGCGCTGACCGGCGGCGTCGACATCCTGGTCAACAATGCCAGCATCGTGCCGTTCATCGCCTGGGACGATGTCGATCTCGACCATTGGCGCAAGATCATCGACGTGAACCTGACGGGCACCTTCATCGTCACCCGCGCGGCCACCGACCAGATGCGGGCGGCGAACAAGGCGGGACGGGTGATCAGCATCGCCTCCAACACCTTCTTCGCCGGCACGCCCAACATGGCGGCCTATGTCGCGGCCAAGGGCGGTGTCATCGGTTTCACCCGGGCGCTGGCCACGGAGCTTGGCAAGTACAACATCACGGCGAATGCGGTGACGCCCGGCCTCATCGAGAGCGACGGCGTCAAGGCCAGCCCGCACAACGAGGCGTTCGGCTTCGTCGAGATGCTGCAGGCGATGAAAGGCAAGGGCCAGCCGGAACACATCGCCGATGTCGTATCGTTCCTGGCGAGCGAGGACGCCCGCTGGATCACCGGCCAGACGCTGAATGTCGACGCCGGGATGGTCAGGCATTAGCCCAGTCGTCAAGATCGACGGTCAAGGCCGGCGGAGGAAGTCACGTACTCATCCGGCGATTCCAAAAGAATATCGAGGACGGCGCCGCGCGCGCCGGCCGCGCCTCGGGCCGCGTGCCGGTGCGATCAAAATAGAATCTTCGTAGAAGTAATAAAATCAATCACTTGGATGAGTGATGGTAGCGGGAGAGGGACTTGAACCCCCGACCCCAGGATTATGATTCCCGTGCTCTAACCAACTGAGCTACCCCGCCAGGGTGGCAAATGGCTTGAAAAAACCGTCCTGGATGGATGGGTGTTTCAAGGCGTTCGCCAAGGTCGCGCGGATATAAGGTTGCGAGGGCGAGCCTGTCAAGCTTGGAAGCGGCCGACATGCCGGCATAATCCGCTCGGCATAATCTCATCCCAGAAAAGCTTTGCCGGGCAGGCACTCAGCGCAAGTCCCGGGGTTGAGTTCGGCGGGGCACGTCGCTATGTCTCGGCCATGAAATTCTAGAGTTTGAACGAATGAAGCCGCGCATCGCCGTCCTCGGTTGCGGATACTGGGGCAGCAACCATATCCGTACCCTAAAGGCGCTTGGCGCGCTCCATGCCGTTTCCGACGTCAACCGCGCCCGCGCCGAAGGTTTCGCCAGCGAGCAGGACTGCCTGGCGATCGAGCCGGACAAACTGTTCGAGCGAACCGACGTCGACGCCATCGTCATGGCTCTGCCGCCGCAATTCCATGCCGACACCGCGGTGCGGGCCGTCGAAAGCGGCAAGGACGTGCTGGTGGAAAAGCCGATCGCGCTGACGGTCGCGGACGCCGAGCGCGCGGTGAAGGCGGCAAAGGACAATGGCCGCGTCTTCATGGTCGGCCACGTGCTGCGCTTCCACCCCGCCTTCGAGACGCTGAAGGCGCTGATCGACAATGGCGAGCTCGGCGAGGTGCGCTATATCCATTCGCACCGGCTCGGCCTGGGCAAGTTCCATACCGAGAACGACGCGCTCTGGGACCTTGCGCCGCACGACCTGTCGATGATCCTTGCCATCACCGGCACCGAGCCGATCGAGGTGAGGGGCGAGGGGGCGGCGCTGCTCGACAATCTCAGCGACTTCGCGCATCTGCATATGCGCTTCCCGAACGGCCTGCGCAGCCATCTCTTCGCCTCGCGCCTCAATCCCTATCGCGAGCGGCGGCTGACCGTGGTCGGCACCAAGGCGATGGCCGTGTTCGACGACGTCGAGCCATGGGAGCGCAAGCTTGCCGTCTACCGCCATGCCGTCTGGCAGGACAGCGGCCAGTGGGCGTTCACGGCCAACGAGCCTTCCTACGTGCCGGTCGGCGAGGGCATGCCGCTGACCCGAGAACTCGCCCATTTCATGCAATGCATCGAGACGCGCGCCAAGCCGCGCACCGACGGCGAGGAAGCGGTCCGGGTGCTGCGCATCCTGACCGCGGGCACGGTGGTCCATACCGGCTCATCCGCTTGAGCGGAACTTTTCAGCTGACGGATGAGACGATTATTCGGCGGGAATCTGCGCCGGCCTGGCCGCTAGCCTGGACAGCATGGCCTCGGCTTCCGCGCCGCGCTCGGAACGCTCGATGAAGCCGCCGCCGAAGACGCGCGCCTCGTTGCCGTCGTCGGAGTAGAGAACGCAGGCCTGTCCGGGCGCGATGCCCGACTCGCCATCGGCCAGCTCGACAGAAGTCACGCCGTTGCGATGATGCAGCACGGCCGGGCGCGGCGGCCTGGTCGAGCGGACTTTTGCGAAGAGCTCGACGCCGCCGGCCGGAACGTCCGACAGCGGCCCGTCGCCAAGCCAGTTCATGTTGCGCAGGTAGATCTTGTGCGTCTCCAGCGCCTCGCGCGGGCCGACGATGACGCGCGCGCGGTCGGCGTCGAGATGGACGACATAGAGCGGCTCGCCCGAGGCGATGCCGATGCCGCGGCGCTGGCCGATCGTGTAGCGCAGGATGCCTTCATGGCGGCCAAGCACGCGGCCGTCGATATGGACGATGTCGCCGGGGTTGGCGGCCGCGGGCTTCAGCTTGGCGATGATGTCGGAATATCTGCCCTGCGGCACGAAGCAGATGTCCTGGCTGTCCTGCTTGG
>JAFKFE010000768.1 GCA_017308345.1 Alphaproteobacteria bacterium
TTAAGGCAGCAGGAACCCTGAAAGAGATGAGCGCAGACGAACCCACTGGCGCAATGGTCGAGGGCGAGGACACCTCGCTGCTGATCGTCGATGACGACAAGCCGTTCCTCACCAGGCTTGCCCGCGCCATGGAGATCCGGGGGTTCGCGGTCGAGACGGCCGAGAGCGTGGAAGAGGCGGTCGCCAAGGCGCGCGCCCATCCGCCGGCCTATGCGGTGGTCGACATGCGGCTCGGCGACGGCAACGGCCTCGATGTCGTGGCGGTCATCCGCGAAAAGCGCGACGACGCCCGCGCCATCATCCTCACCGGCTACGGCAACATCGCCACCGCGGTGACGGCGGTGAAGCTCGGCGCCGTCGACTACCTGTCGAAGCCCGCCGATGCCGACGACGTCTTCGCCGCGCTCACCCGCACCTCGGGCGAACGCGCCGCGCCGCCCGAAAACCCGATGTCGGCCGACCGCGTGCGCTGGGAGCACATCCAGCGCGTCTACGAAATGTGCGACCGCAACGTCTCCGAGACGGCGCGTCGGCTGAACATGCACCGCCGCACGCTGCAGCGCATACTGGCCAAACGCGCGCCGCGCTGAAAGACTGTCTGGAGATTCTACCCGGCCGCCATCTTCCACGCTTCCGCTGCTCACGGGCCCGATGGGTCCGCTCTGCTCCGGTTCCCGAAAACACCACCATCTGACCGGCCAGGGCGAATTTCGAAACAGTCTCTGAGCGCGCGGAGGGATTATGCAAGACGCGAACCAACGGCCGAAATCGATCCTGCGCGAATTCCTGGACGGCGAGGCCGCCGGCGGCATCATCCTGATGGCGGCCGCCGGGCTTGCGCTCATCGTCGCCAATTCGCCTCTGGCCGAGACCTATTTCGCCGTCCTCCACGCCTATCTCGGGCCGCTCAGCGTCTCGCACTGGATCAATGACGGGCTGATGGCGGTGTTCTTCCTGCTGGTCGGCCTGGAGATCAAGCGCGAGATGCTGGATGGGCAGCTCTCGACCTGGCCGCGCCGGGCGCTGCCGGGCATTGCGGCCGCTGGCGGCATGGCGGTGCCGGCGCTGGTCTATGTCGCCATCAACCGACACAATCCGTCGGCGCTGTCCGGCTGGGCGATCCCGACCGCCACCGATATCGCCTTCGCGCTCGGCGTGCTCTCGCTGCTCGGCAACCGTGTGCCGGCCTCGTTGAAGGTCTTCCTGACCGCCCTGGCCATCATCGACGACCTCGGCGCCGTCATCATCATCGCCCTGTTCTACTCCAGCGGTCTGTCGCTCGCCTATCTGGGCGCTGCCTTCGCGGTCATTGCCCTGCTCGTCGTGCTCAACCGCATGCGGGTCATGACCCTCGTGCCCTATCTGTTGCTTGGCGCGGTGTTGTGGGTGCTGGTGCTGAAGTCGGGCGTGCATGCGACGCTCGCCGGCGTGGCGCTGGCGCTCACCATCCCGCTCGAGCGCTCGTCCGGCATCAGCCACGATCTCGAACATTCGCCGCTGCACCGGCTGGAGCATGGGCTGCACAAGCTTGTGCCCTTCATCGTCATTCC
>JAFKFE010000769.1 GCA_017308345.1 Alphaproteobacteria bacterium
GTAAGCCGTCGGCGTCTGGTCGGCTGAGCCAGTGAGATCCACGTCGAGTTCGTCGCCCCTGACCCGCACGGTGACCTTGACCTTCAAGCGCTGGTCGCGGTTGCGCCCGTCGTCGTCGAGCCAGCCCTCGGCCGTATATTCGCCGTCCGGAATGTCGCGGATGCGCTGGCGCATCATGCGCTCGGCATAGTCCATCAGCTGGTTGGCCGCTTGGAAGACCGTCTCTTCGCCGAATTTCTCGATCAGCTCGACGAAGCGCTTCGCGCCAAGCCTCGCCGAAGCGACCTGGGCCTCAATGTCGCTCACCAGTTGCTGGGCCGCACGGCTGTTGTGGCGGATGAAGTTCCACATGGCGTTGTTGGGCTGGTCCTTGCGATAAAGCTTGGTGCCGGCAAACAGCATGCCCTCGGCAAAGACGTCCGGCACATCGATGATGAGGCCGGGCGTCGCAGCCCCGATGTCGACATGGTGCGCAGTATTGCCGGCAAAACCGACCAGCCGCCCATGCCAGAAGACAGGCACCACGATTGCGAGATCGGGGGTGTGGCTGGAGCCGTGATAGGGATGATTGTGGACGACTACGTCTCCTTCGTACCACTCGCCATCCTCTAGCGTTGCCTGGATACCGCGCAGGTAGCCTGGGATCGAGCCGATATGCATCGGGGTCGATTCCGACTCGCACAATGTGTTGAACTCGATGTCGAAGAGGCCGGCACCGAGATCCTCGGATTCGCGAATGATCGAGGAAAAGGACATGCGGTAGAGCACATGCGCCATCTCTTCGGCGATGGTCTCGAACGACCCGCGGATGACCTGCAGCGTGATGGGATCGATTTCGGCCGGCGTCTCTTTGAGCGCCACGGCCTGAGCCATACTGATCATGATTTCCTCCCGTTTTCTCAAGCCACGCCGGCGCGATGGACGCGGGTGTTGCCGTATTCGAGCGTCTCGGCGACGTAGCCGGGCGGCACCAGGGTCGTTGAATCGTGCTGGACGAGAATCGCCGGTCCGCTCACCTTGTCGCCCGCGTAGAGCTTCATGCGATCATAGCGAGGCGTCTCCAGCTTCCGGCCGTCGTCGAAGGTCGTCGCTCGGACGAACATCAGCGCCCGGTCGATGCTCGAACCGTCTGTGGGTTTCACCTTCGGGATAGCGATGCGTTTCACCGCGGCGCGGCCGATTGCGCGCAAGGTGATCAGTTCCACCTCCTGCTCGCGATAGCTGTAGCCGTAGTCGAGCTGATGCTGGTCGTGGAAGCTGGTGATGATCACGGCCTTGTTGGTTTGCGTGACTGGCCCTTCGGGCATCTTCGCTCGCAGTTCGAAGCCCTGGCCGTGATAGCGGCATTCCGCCACGATCTCGATCTTCTGCTGGTCGCGGGCGATGCCGTCCGCGTCGAGGTCTGCCACGACCCGCTCGCGCAACGCGGTGGCGGCGCGGTTGATGCGCTCGAGTTGGGCCTCGTCCGCCGCATTGAGCTCGACGATGACCGCCTCGGTCTGCTCGTAGTGAAGATCTGTCTTCAACAGGCCGACGGCGGCCGTGA
>JAFKFE010000770.1 GCA_017308345.1 Alphaproteobacteria bacterium
CAGCAGGCCCCATTCCAGCGCGCGGCCCGCCGGAACCGGTGCGGAGCCCTCGCCAGACACTCCAGGAGTCGCATCATGAAATTCAGAGCCCGGTCGGCCACGGTTCGCCCCGTGAGATGGGACCACTTTCCGGAAGAGACGGTCCCGGACAGTTACAAGCAACACGAGGCCGCTCCCGCCCTGGCCGCGTGTCCGGTGTGGTGAGGAGAGCCGCGATGAGCGTGAAGGACGCGGTGATCGAGATGATCCGGGCGCTGCCCGAGGACGCGACTTGGGCCGACATCGCCCAAGCTTTCGACAAAAGTAAAGCCTTCGACAAGTCAAAAAAATAATGGATCAAATGGGAGTCCTGAACATGAAAAGACTGACCTTCATGCTTGCCGCCGCAGCCGGCCTGGCGATCTCCGCCAGCGGCGCGCTGGCCGACACCACCATCAAGCTGGTCGAGGTGATCACCAGCCCGCCGCGCACCGAATTCCTGAAGAAGCAGATCGCCGAATTCGAGACGGCCAATCCCGGTATCAAGGTGGAGGTCGTGTCGCTGCCCTGGGGCCAGGCCTTCGAGAAGTTCCTGACCATGGTGCAGGCCGGCGACACGCCCGACGTGGTCGAGATGCCGGAGCGCTGGATGGGCCTCTATGCCAACAATGCCCAGCTAGAGGACCTCGGCCCCTACCTGGCCAAATGGGATGACGCAAAGACGCTGGGCGACCGCGCCAAGCAGTTCGGCTCGACCGTCAACAACACCCAGTTCATGATCCCCTACGGCTATTATGTGAACGCGCTGTTCTGGAACAAGAAGCTGTTCAAGGAAGCTGGCCTCGACCGTCCGCCGGCAACCCTCGACGAGTTCGTCGACTTCTCCAAGAAGATCTCGGCCATCCCCGGCAAATATGGCTACTGCCTGCGCGGCGGCCCCGGCGCCTTCAACGGCATGCACATGTTCATGAACATCGCCGACGGCAAGGGCGGCTACTTCACCGATGACGGTGTGTCGACCATCAACGACGAGGGTTCGGTCAAGGGCCTGCAGATGCTGGCGGACATGTACAAGAACGGCCTGGCGCCGAAGGACGCCGTGAGCTGGGGCTTCAACGAGACCGTGACCGGCTTCTATTCCGGCACCTGCGCCATGCTGAACCAGGATCCGGATGCGCTGCTCGGCATCGCCGACAAGATGAGCGCCGACGACTTCGCCGTCGCACCGCTTCCCGTCGGCCCGAGCGGCAAGTCCTATCCGACGCTGGGCTATGCCGGCTGGGCGATGTTCGCCAATTCCCAGCACAAGGACGAGACCTGGAAGCTGATGGCGACGCTGCTTTCGCCGAAGGACAATCTGGAATGGGCCAAGGAAGTCGGCGTCATCCCGATCCACAACGGCGCCGACCAGGACGCGCATTTCAAGACCGAGCAGTTCAAGGGCTGGTTCACCGAGCTCAGCGACAGCTCCAAATATGAAATGGTGACCCCGCCGACGCATCTGGAAAACCTCGGCAACTTCGTCGACCAGGTGGCGATCAAGAACTTCCAGGAAGTGCTGCT
>JAFKFE010000771.1 GCA_017308345.1 Alphaproteobacteria bacterium
ATGTTGTCGAGCGAGCCCTTCCACAACGGCATGCGGGTGTGCGGGCTCGTGAGGATCTCGCGCACCACTGCCTCGGGCGCGTTGTCGGCATTGACCGAGCGCATATTGGTGCGGTGGACCATGACGTCCGACACTTCGAGCTCTTCCAGATCAAAGAGCCCCTCGAGCCGGTTGCGCTCCTCGCGGGCAGCCTCGCCATCGCGGCGGGGATCGTCGCCGTCCTGATCCTTGCCGCCGCGCTCGGATCGTTGCGGCGGCTCGATCGGCCGCAGCGCGTAGCCGAAAGCGGCAAGCAGCCGGGTGCGCAACAGAAGCGCCGAAAGCAGGATGACGGCGAGGACGGCGGCGACGATCCAGCCGGCGTCGGTCATCTGGGATGGCTCACTTTGAGCCTTCCGGGATGGCTCACTTTGAGCTCTTCGGGGTGGCTCGTCTTGAGGAAGGAAAGCACTTCCGAAGGCGGCACGTCCTTGGCGATGAAAGCCTGGCCGATGCCGCGCGTCAGGATGAAGGTCAGCGCGCCGCGCGACACCTTCTTGTCCTGGGTGATGAAGCCGAGCAGCGCCTCGGCGTCGGGCAGTTCGCCCGGGATATCGGCCATGCGCCAGGGCAGGCCGACGGCGCGAAGATGCGCTTCGACACGTTCCGCATCGTCCGGGCTCGCCAGGTTGAGCCGCGCCGAGAAGCGGTGCGCCAGCGCCATGCCGATGGCCACACCCTCGCCATGGACGAGGCGCGCGCCGTCATAGCGCGTGGCCGCTTCCAGCGCATGGCCGAATGTGTGGCCGAGATTGAGCAACGCGCGGTCACCGGTCTCGAACTCGTCGCGGGCCACGACGTCGGCCTTGGCGCGGCAGGCCTCGGCGATCGCCTCGACCCGCGCCGGGCCGCCGGCGAAGACGTCACGCCAGTTCTGTTCCAGCCAGGCGAAGAAGGCCGGGCGGTCGATCAGCCCGTATTTGGCGAGCTCGGCATAGCCGGCGCGGAACTCGCGGATCGGCAGCGTGTCGAGAACCCGGGTGTCGGCGAGCACCAGCCTGGGCTGGTGGAAGACGCCGACAAGGTTCTTGCCGCGCGGGCTGTTGATGCCGGTCTTGCCGCCGACGGAGGAATCGACCTGCGCCAGGAGCGAGGTCGGTATCTGCACGAAATTCATGCCGCGCCGCACGATGCCGGAGGCAAAGCCGGCAAGGTCGCCGATGACGCCGCCGCCGAGCGCGATCACCACGTCGCGGCGTTCGAGCTTCGCCGCGAGCACGCCGTCGACCACTTCCTCGAGATGGGCGAAGCTCTTGGTCTTTTCGCCGGCGGGCAGCGTGATGACGGCGGACTGGATGCCGCCTTTCGCCAATCCCGCCCTCAGCGTGTCGAGATGCGCGGCGGCGACGTTCTCGTCGGTGACGATGGCCGCGCGGGTGCCGGGAAGCCGGCGCGCGACCTCCTCGCCGGAGCGCGCCAGCAATCCGGAACCGATCAATATGTCATAGGCGCGGTCGCCGAGGCCGACCTCGACCTTCACCGGTTCGGCATCGCTCACGGC
>JAFKFE010000772.1 GCA_017308345.1 Alphaproteobacteria bacterium
GGCGTGCTCAACATCGTCAACGGCTTCGGCCTCGAGGCCGGCAAGCCGCTGGCATCGTCGAACCGCATCGCCAAGATCGCCTTCACCGGCGAGACGACGACCGGTCGCCTGATCATGCAGTACGCCTCGCAGAACCTCATCCCGGTGACGCTGGAACTCGGCGGCAAGTCGCCCAACATCTTCTTCCAGGATGTCGTTGCCGAGGACGACGACTTCTTCGACAAGGCGATCGAAGGCTTCGTCATGTTCGCGCTCAACCAGGGCGAGGTCTGCACGTGCCCCAGCCGCGCGCTGGTGCATGAGAAGATCTACGACAAGTTCATGGAGCGCGCGCTGAAGCGCGTCGAGGCGATCGTGCAGGGCGATCCCCTCGATCCGGCCACCATGATCGGCGCGCAGGCGTCGAGCGAGCAACTGGCAAAGATCCTGTCCTACTTCGACATCGGCCGCCAGGAAGGAGCCCAGCTGCTGACCGGCGGCGAGCAGAACCACCTGCCCGGCGACCTTGCCGGCGGCTACTACGTGAAGCCGACCGTCTTCAAGGGTCACAACAAGATGCGCATCTTCCAGGAAGAGATCTTCGGGCCGGTGGTGTCGGTGACGACCTTCAAGGACGATGACGAAGCGCTGTCCATCGCCAACGACACGCTCTACGGCCTCGGCGCCGGTATCTGGAGCCGCGACGCGAACCGCTGCTACCGCTTCGGCCGGGCCATCCAGGCGGGCCGCGTCTGGACCAACTGCTATCACGCCTATCCGGCGCACGCCGCCTTCGGTGGCTACAAGCAGTCCGGCATCGGCCGCGAGACGCACAAGATGATGCTCGACCACTATCAGCAGACCAAGAACATGCTGGTCAGCTACAGCCCGAAGAAGCTCGGCTTCTTCTGATCCTCCCAGGGCGAAGGGGAGGGAGGGCGCCGAGGCCGGCGCCCTCCCTTCAGCATAGGAGGATCTCCATGGACCGGATTTCATTGGGAAAAGTCTCAGCCACGGCGGAGGCCGAGACGTTGCTTGCCGAAATTATCGCCGATCACGGGCCTGTGCTCTTTCACCAGTCCGGCGGCTGCTGCGACGGCTCGTCGCCGATGTGCTATCCGCGCGGCGAGTTCATGATCGGCGACAATGACGTGATGCTCGGCCAGATCGGCGAGACGCCGGTCTATATCAGCGCCTCGCAATATGAGGCCTGGAAGCACACGGACCTCATCATCGACGTCGTGCCGGGCAGGGGCGGCATGTTCTCGCTCGACAATGGCCGCGAGAAGCGTTTCCTGACGCGCTCGACGGTCTGCGCGGCGCCAACGCCTTAGGGCCGCTGATCGGTTAAGGCGACGGTTGGGGTAATCGTCGCGCTTTATTGGGTCTTTGGCTCGCAACCTGTTCGCCTTAGTGCTATGGCGCCGCTTTCGAACGGAAAAGCGAAGTCATGGCAGGTGTTGAACAGATCACGGTGGAGGCCGGCGAGGCGGGCATGCGGCTCGACCGCTGGTTCAAGGTCCATTATCCGGGCCTCGGTTTCGGCCACCTGCAGAAGC
>JAFKFE010000773.1 GCA_017308345.1 Alphaproteobacteria bacterium
ACTCTTGAGCGACATGCGCGAGCAAACCCGCTTGAGCGTCGTAGCCGGAATGTTTCACGACTGGGACAAGCAGCTGCGCGAGTGGCTCGTGCGCGAAATCATGCGATCGTTTCCTGGCAGCGTCACCGCCGCGAAGATATGGTCAGTCAAATTCGATGAGATCGCCGCCTTGTTGGAAGGCTTTGGCTGGAATGTCCGCAGCGCAGATTATTTCCGTTTGCTTGATGCGTGCCGTCTGGTGGTCAACGTCTACAAACATGGCAAGGGCCCGTCCTTTGATGAGTTGAAGAGCCGATATCCGGAATATCTGGCCGACCCGTTCGACGGCGTTCCCAGCGTTTTCCCGAAAGTGGAATTTCGCGACCACAGACACCTCAAGGTGACCGACGCTCAATTTCAGGCGTTCTCGGATGCTATCCTGCGGTTCTGGCGGAACGTTCCCGAGAATACCTTCGACACGCAGATAAGCGAGGTGCCGGATTGGTTTGGCAAGGCCATCATGAGGGACCGAGACAATTCAAAGCTTGCGAGAAAGACAGGACGCACAGGTTCGGCATGACCCGAACGCCCCTTTTGGGTACTCACGCGCTGTATAGGTGCGGGTGTTGCCGCCGCCGGGCAGAAGCGTGACGTGGCCGTCTTGTCGGCCAAGAGGCACCCGTGTCCAGAGATCACCAGAAAGTCGGTTAGCCGGCCCGATTTGACCGGAAACCGCGTGATCGGCCTCCTCATGGTCTGTGGTTGTCGTCCACGCGCGGAGAAGGTATGCCTTCGGCAATCGGTACCGTCTGGATGACACGGGCGGCCCTACCGAAGCGTTCAGGGCGACCCGACCCACATTCGCGGGGGCGGCTGGTCGGAGCCCTCCATTATGTATCGATACAGCCACGGCTCCCGGCGCAAGGAACCTGTGAAACGCTTCGTCAACCGCTGGCGCTTCATATATCGACTTGCGATAACGCTTATGAATTGATTGCTTTGCGTCGTATTTTATGGCCTTCACCGAACAAAACCCCATTGGTCAGCAGCTAAAGGCCGTAGATTTCTTCTGCGGCGCCGGCGGTATGTCCTTCGGACTTACCCAGGCGGGGATTCGGGTCTTGGGCGGGATCGACAATTCGGTCGATTGCAAGCGCACATACGAAGCGAACGTTCCCGGCGCCAAATACATCCGGCATGACGTCACCCGCCTGTCGGCCAAGGATCTCGGAAAACGGCTAGGTATCGAATCCGACGATCCCAATCTCATATTCTGCGGTTGTTCGCCGTGCCAATTCTGGTCAAAGATCCGGACGGATCGCAGCAGGTCGGTGCGCACCGCGTTCCTTCTGAAGCAGTTCCAGAAGTTCCTTCGGGCCTTCCGTCCCGGCTTCGTCGTTGTCGAGAACGTGCCCGGTCTCTATCGTCGGAAAGACAACGCCATTCTGCGCGATTTCATCGCTTTTCTGGCTGAAAACGGCTACAGCTTCGCGGACGGCATCGTAAATGCCCATCATTATGGTGTGCCGCAGAACCGCATGCGCTACCTGCTCATAGC
>JAFKFE010000774.1 GCA_017308345.1 Alphaproteobacteria bacterium
AGATGCCATGACTTTTCCAATTCCCGCCGGTGACGCCGGCCTTGTTCTGATTGCTGAAATATGTGGCAGAAGCGCCGGTCAACCGGAAGTCACGTTGCGGTGAAATTTTGCGGTTGCAACCGCAGGTAAGGGGGCAATAGGAGAGGGTCGTTGCATTTCACGGCCTGGTTCGATTCGCGGGCAGCATCATCACCATGTGGCAAACTCTCCTGACCCCTGTTGATCTCTATTGTGAACGGACCGGGCCTGGACTTTGGGCAGAGCCGGCTAATGCTTTGACCAACCTGGTTTTCATTGCAGCGGGACTGTGGGGCGTCCGACAGGTGCGGCGATACGAGACCGGCACCTTCGCCGAAGTGCTGGCCTGGTGGGTGGTGGCGATCGGCATCGGCTCGGCCCTGTTCCACACCTTCGCCAGCAAGGGCACGATCTGGGCTGACATCCTGCCGATCGCCGGCTTCACGCTCGCCTACACGCTGTTCAACCTGCGCCGCTTCCTCGGCATGGAATGGGGCAAGGCGATCCTCGTCTTCGTCGCCTTCTATGTCGTGGCCGGGCTGATCACCTTCGCCGTGCCGGACTGGCT
The DNA here is from genome assembly GCA_017308345.1 of Alphaproteobacteria bacterium. Taxonomy (GTDB): domain Bacteria; phylum Pseudomonadota; class Alphaproteobacteria; order Rhizobiales; family Rhizobiaceae; genus Mesorhizobium. The sequence continues at coordinate 587 of JAFKFE010000774.1, forward strand.
GCGCCAGGCTTCGAACGGCACCACGGGCTACCTGCCGCCCTTCCTGGCGCTCGCCTTCTTCGGGGCGTGGGCGGCAGCCACCGGCAACCGGGCCGGCTGGTACAATCTGACCGGGTCGGCGATCTTCGTCGTCTCGGTCATCTTTCGCATAATCGACCCGCTGGTCTGCGCCAGCTTTCCGCTCGGCACGCACTTCCTCTGGCACGTCTTCAACGGGCTGATGCTTGGGGTGCTGCTGGCGGCGACGGCGCGGTTCGGGAAGCCGAAGGTGAGGCAGTAGTGAGTGGTGAGTGGTGAGTAGTGAGTAGTGAGTAGTGAGTAGAGGCGTTCTTTCCCCTACTCACTAATTCCTACCCGCTACTCCCTGTTTACGCGGCCAGATCGCGCAGCACGTATTGCAGGATGCCGCCGTTCTTGAAGTAGTCGAGCTCATCCAGCGTATCGATGCGGCAGATGATCGGCACGTTCTTCACCGTGCCGTCGCCATAGGTGACCTTGGCGACCATCTTCTGGCGCGGCTTGATGGCGTCCAGACCGTCGATCTCGACCAGCTCGTCGCCCTTCAGGTTGAGGGAGGCCCATGAGGTGCCGTCCTCGAAGACGAAGGGGATGACGCCCATGCCGACCAGGTTCGAGCGATGGATACGCTCGAAGGACTGGGCGATGACCGCGCGCACGCCGAGCAGGTTCGTGCCCTTGGCCGCCCAGTCGCGCGAGGAGCCGTTGCCGTATTCGACGCCGGCGAAGATGACCAGCGGCACGCCTTCCTTCTTGTACTCCATCGCGGCGTCGTAGATCGACATCTCCTCCTTCGAGGGATAGTGGATCGTGTAGCCGCCCTCGCGGCCGTTCTCGCCCAGCATGTGGTTGCGGATGCGGATGTTGGCGAAGGTGCCGCGCATCATCACCTCGTGGTTGCCGCGCCGCGTGCCGTACTGGTTGAAGT
>JAFKFE010000775.1 GCA_017308345.1 Alphaproteobacteria bacterium
TCCTGCAGCAATTCTTCCTTGCCAGGGAAATAGTGGCGGATCAGCCCGGCGGTGACGCCGGCGCGCAAGGCGATGGTGCGCAGGGTGGCGCCCTGCAAGCCATGTTCGGCAACGCTGTCCAGGGTCGCATCGATCAGGTCCTGCCGCCGCCGCTCCTCGCCCTCGCGGCGGAACTTGCGGCGCGAAGGCGCATTCATTGGCGCAGGATCGGCCGCGTCAGGCATGTCGGCCCGCCTTCGCAGGCGATGCAGAGCGCATCCGCCTCGAAGATCTCGACCGTGCAGCCGGCGGCTTCCATCGCGGCTTTGGTCCTGGGGAAACCGGCAACGGCGATGACCTTGAACGGGCTGGTCGGCAACACGTTCAGGCTTAGGCCGTTGGACGCGGCGAACTCTTGCGGGTCGCCTTCCACCAGCCGGATGCCGCGCGCCTTCAGCATCTGATAGAACGGGGCCGGCAGAAGCGGCGAATAGACCAGGGCCAGATCGTCGGCCAGGGGGCTGATCACCGACATCAGATGCAGGCACGCCTCTTCGCCCTGCCACAGCGGCAGATCGAAGCCGTAGACGGAAATGCCGAGCGGCGTCAGCAGGTTGGAAACCTGCTGGATGCCCTCCTGGTTGGTGCGGACCCCGCGCCCGATCGCCAGCGTGCGGGCATCCACCCAGACGCAATCGCCACCTTCCACCTGGCCGGGAGCCAGGACGCGGCCGAGGATCGGGATACCCAGCCTTCTGTAGGTTTCCTCATGCAGCGAGGGCTCCCCGGCGCGCAGCGGCTTGCCCATGGAAAGGATCAGCGCGCCGCGGTCGGTCATCAGCGACGGGTCGTGCGTGAACACCGAATCCGAAAGGCCGTCGGCCTTGTCCTCGATCCACTCGATCTCGGCGCCGCAAGCCGCCACCAGTCCAGCGAGGACCGCGTGCTGCGATGCTGCCTTCGCCGGGTCGAACCCCGGGCCGTAATGCCAGGCGGCCCTGTCGGCGCCGCGCATGGCGTTGTGCGCCGAACGCATCAGCACGCGCCGCAGCGGCGCCGCCATGGACTGGGATCCGAAAGCGCTCATCGACACCCTTTTAGGCTGAAAAAAATCAAGAAAATTTCATGAGAGGCTATTTATACACTTGCACAACAAGGCCGCAAGTGCCGTAATGAGCGGGATTGACGGGCTCGCGCTGTTGGGTCCATGCTGAAATCTGGAGCGGGCAGCACAGCGTATGTTGATTAGCCGGATGGACGTTCGACGAACTGCCTTGGGCCAAATAGAGGGCGCCCGGTGAGCGCGGCGGAAGCCGCCGCAACCCAATCCGGCAAGGCGCAAAGCGGCGCCGCCGAAGCCATCCATGTCGAGAACCTGCACAAGAAATTCGGCCAGTTGCACGTGCTGAAAGGCGTTTCGCTGTCGGCGCGCGACGGCGAGGTGGTTGCCATCATCGGCGGCTCCGGCTCGGGCAAGTCGACGCTGCTGCGCTGCATCAACTGCCTGGAGAACCCGACCAGCGGCATCATCCGGGTCAATGGCGAGGAGAT
>JAFKFE010000776.1 GCA_017308345.1 Alphaproteobacteria bacterium
AAGGCGTTGGGCTTGGCGGCGCCGAGCACCGCGTACCCGATGAGCGCCGCCGCCACTGCGTCGCGCAACAGATTATTACCCGAGGCGATGTCGCCGCGTCCAAGCCGGGCGGCGAGCAAAATCCCGCCGATCGAGGCAAAAACTCCCGAAATGACGTAGGCCCAGATTTTGTATGCCTTGACAGGCGCGCCGGCGAGCTCAGCCGCCCTTTCGTTGCTGCCGACGGCATACATCATGCGGCCGAAGCGGGTGTATTCGAGGAAGAACCAGATCAGCACGGCCAGCACCACCAGCACCACCACCGAGACCGGGATCAGGTTCGGGATGAAGAAGTCGATGCGGTGGCGGCCGAGCGCCAGGAAGGCTTCCGAGAACTTGCCGTTGGCGACCGAGCCGTCGGGCATCGTCATGCCGGTGGCGATCGAGCGTCCCTCGGTCGGAATGCGCTGCAGACCGAGCAGCAGGAACATCATGCCGAGCGTCGCCAGAAGATCGGGCACGCGCATATAGACGATCAGCCAGCCATTGATCAGCCCGACGATGACGCCGATGACCAGGCAGGCGATGACGGCGACGATCGCGTTCTGCTCCAGCACGACCATGGCATAGGAAGCCGCCATCATGGCGCTGGTGGCGACCGAGCCGATCGACAGATCGAAACCACCGACGACGAGCGTGGCGGTGACGCCGAGCGCCAGCACACCGGTGATGGCCACGGACTGGAAGATGAAGACGGCGCTCTGCGGCGAAACGAAACCGTCGGCGGCGCTCGCGAAATAGGCGATCAGCCCGACCAGCAGGACGATGAAGCCGTAGCGGATTGCATAGTCGCGCGCCGTCATTCAGCGCTCCCGCGCGGTGCCGCGGTCTCAACCCAACTCATGCCTGCTCCACTCCAACTTTCATTGTCCGTCCCCGGCCTCATGCCGCGCTGTGAAGCGGGCCGCCGGCCACTTCCGCCAACAGCCGGTCGAGGTCGATATCGGCGTTGCGATGCTCGCCGACGATCGTGTGTTCCGACATCACCAGGATGCGGTCGGCGGTCTCCAGCGCTTCGTCGATCTCGGTGACGAAGATGAGCGTCGCGCGCCCGTCGGCGCTGGCTCTCAGCTTGGCGGCAATGTCGCGTCGCGCCGAAATGTCGACGCCCTGGAAGGGCTCGTCGAGGATGAACAGCCGCGAGGCCTGCGCCATCCAGCGCGCCACCATCACCTTCTGCTGATTGCCGCCGGAAAGCGCCGACAGTTCATCCTTCTCGGAGCGGCAGACGATGCCGAGCTCTTCGATCTGGCTGCGCGCGACGGCGCGTTCGGCGCGCTTGTTCATGACGCCGAGGCCGGACATGCGTTTGAGGAACGGCAGGCTGATGTTGCGCTCGATGTTGAAGCCGCCGACGATGCCGCTCTGCGCGCGGTCCTTGGCGACCAGGAAGACGCCGGCGGCGATCGCCGCGCGCGCCGATTTGGGCGCATAAGGCTTGCCGTCCATATGCATGGTGCCCGCGAGCGGCCGGCGCACGCCGAAC
>JAFKFE010000777.1 GCA_017308345.1 Alphaproteobacteria bacterium
GGGAGGCGCCGTGCCGTTCTTCCGGCTCGTCCGCAACCGATTTGTCCGCGAAGTCCTTTAGAAGCAGAGCATTTTGATCCCATGACGGTCGATACCCAAGACAAGGGCGACGAACGCGTGCACTGGCTGCCGATGATCGCGGCGATCTCCTCGATCAGCGTCGTCGGCATCGCCATCGGTCTCGGCATGCCACTGCTCAGCGTCATTCTGGAAAGCCGCGGCCATTCCGCTTCGATGATCGGCCTCAACACCGCTGTCGCCGGTCTCGCTTCGATTGCCGGCGCGCCGCTCGCGACACCGCTTGCCATGCGGCTCGGCGTCGCCTGGACCATGCTGGTGATGATTGCCATCGGCGCGTTCGCCTTCGTCGGCTTCCATTTCGCGCCGGACTTCTGGATGTGGTTTCCGCTCCGTGTCGCCTTGCATATCTCGCTGACGGTACTGTTCATCCTGTCGGAATTCTGGATCAGCACCTCCGCTCCCCCCAACCGCCGCGGCCTTGTGCTAGGCATCTACGCCACCGTGCTGTCGCTCGGCTTCGCCGCCGGGCCCTGGCTGTTCGCTCATCTCGGCAGTTCCGGTTTCCTGCCATTCGGCGTCACCATAGCGCTGGTGACGCTTGCCGCGATTCCGGTACTGGCGGCCCGCAATGAAAGCCCGACCATCGTCGCCGACAGCGAAACCAGCCATTTCCTGCGCTATGTCTGGCTGGTGCCGACCGCGACTTTTGCCGTTCTCGTTTTCGGCGCCGTCGAGACCGGCGGCTTCGCGCTGTTTCCCGTCTATGGCAGCCGCATCGGCTATTCGGAGGCCGATGCCGCGCTCCTGCTGACGATGATCGGGCTCGGCAATGTGCTTTTGCAGATCCCGATCGGCATGATCAGCGACCGTGTCTCGGACCGCCGCTACCTGCTTCTGGCTTGCGCCACTGTCGGCCTCGTCGGCACCGCCTTCATGCCGTTCTTCGCCCAGAACTGGCATCTGATGGCGGCCCTCCTGTTCGTCTGGGGCGGCGTCGTCGCGGCCATGTACACGATCGGCCTTGCCCATCTCGGCTCCCAGCTTTCAGGCCATGAACTGGCATCGGCCAATGCGGCCTTCGTGCTTTGCTATGGTGTCGGCATGGTGATCGGCCCGCAGGCGATCGGCATCGGCATGGATGCCTTCGGCCCATCCGGCTTCGGCTGGTCGCTGGCGATATTCTTCGCCGCCTACATGCTTCTGGTCCTGGTCAGGCTGGTTCGAAAAATTCTCTAGGCGATCTCGCCGGAACGCCGGGCAATCCTGACATCACCGTGTCAGCAGACCCGGTGCTATATCCCGCCTCCAACGCGAGGTAGGAGAAATGCGATGATCGACAGCGGCTTCGAAACCAGATCCCTCAGGATGGAATTGCTTCTGCTCGTCACGTTCCAGGCGCCGGCCGCCGATGTCGAGCGCATCATGGAAGCGGTGGTGGCGATCACACCGCTGCGCATGGGCAAATATGACGCCAACGCCTATCAGTCGGCGCAAGGCATCGA
>JAFKFE010000585.1 GCA_017308345.1 Alphaproteobacteria bacterium
CACACGCCGCTGGTGCAGGCGCTTCTGGACGAGGCGATGGCGCTGGCGGACGATTTCCGCGCCCATAAGTGAACTAGACAATCCACGTTGATGCAGCTTGATAGAAATTTTCTATCAAGCGACGGGAGCGCTTTATTGATTTCGGGGGTTTCCTCTGATTTCGTAAGGACTTAGCGATAATGCGCCCATGAATGTCGTTGCACCAAAATCGCCATAGCGGTTTGGACGGCATAAAGGGCGCGTAACGACCCAGGGAGGGCGCTGCGTGACCATGCAGGCCGCAAGTACCGAGATCGCGTCGCGCACGGCGGCGATCATTGACGAGATGAAGGGCCTCGAAGGCCCGTTGCTGCCGATCCTGCACAGCATACAGGAAGAGTTCGGGCACGTTCCGAAGGAAGCGCTGCCGGTGATCGCCGACGGGCTGAACCTCTCCCGGGCCGAGGTGCACGGCGTCGTGACCTTCTATCATGATTTCCGCGCCAAGCCGGCCGGGCGCCACGTGCTGAAGCTTTGCCAGGCGGAAGCCTGCCAGTCGATGGGCTCGGATGCCGTCGCCGCCAAGGTCAAGCAGTTGCTCGGCATCGATTTCCACGAGACCACGCGCGATGGATCGGTTACACTGGAGCCGGTCTACTGCCTTGGGCTTTGCGCCTGCTCGCCGTCGGCAATGCTGGACGGCGAAGTCATCGGCCGGCTCGATGACGAGAAGATCGAAGAGATCGTCGCGGAGGTGCGTTCATGATCCCGCGCATCTATATCCCGGCAGATTCCGGCGCGCTGGCGCTCGGCGCCGAGAAGGTCGCGAGCGCGATCGAGAAAGAACTCAAGGAGCGCGGCGTCGAGGCCAAGATCGTGCGCAACGGCTCGCGCGGCGCCTATTTCCTCGAGCCGATGGTGGAAGTGGCGACCGACAAGGGCCGTGTCGCCTACGGGCCGGTGAAGCCCTCCGATGTGAAGAGCCTGTTCGATAGCGGCTTCCTCAATGGCGGTCACCACAAGCGCTGGCTGGGCGCGCCGGACAAGATCCCCTTCCTGGCCAGGCAGACGCGGTTGACCTTCGCCCGTTGCGGCATCAACGACCCGCTGTCGCTCGACGCCTACAAGTCGCTGGGCGGTTTGCGCGGCCTGCAAAACGCCGTCGCCATGGCGCCGGCCGATGTCGTCAAGCAGGTGACCGAGTCCGGCCTGCGCGGCCGCGGCGGCGCAGGCTTCCCGACCGGCATCAAGTGGAAGACGGTGCTGGATACGGCGGGCGCGCAGAAATACATCGTCTGCAACGCCGACGAGGGCGACAGCGCCACTTTCGCCGACCGCATGATCATGGAAGGTGACCCCTTCGTGCTGATCGAAGGCATGGCGATCGCCGGCATCGCCACCGGCGCGACCAAGGGTTTCGTCTATATCCGCTCGGAATATCCGCACGCCGTGGCGACGATGAACAAGGCCGTCGCGATCGCCCGCAAGGCGGGTGTGCTCGGCGCCAATGTGCTGGGTTCGCCCAACGCCTTCGACATGGAGA
>JAFKFE010000507.1 GCA_017308345.1 Alphaproteobacteria bacterium
ATCTCCCCTCTTGCGGGGGAGATGTCCGGCAGGACAGAGGGGGGTGCCTCGCGCCGACGGTGGACGCTTATTCCCATAGCGCCGCGTGAATGCTCTTGAATTTCCCATCCCCCATCCTGCCACAGCCACCTTCCAACACAACTGGTTCCTTCATTTTCCGGAAAACTGGCCCTCGCGATGGAGACAGAGCGGGGTAGACTTCGCCTACTGACGTTGGGGTAAGACGTCGACAAGGACAAGACGGGGACATGTGAGGCGGGATGCTGGGAGGGCGTCCGGCCGAACGAAACGGCAGGGTTCGCGCCCGCCGCCAGCAATCGCAGCCATCTCCTCCCGAGACCATCAACCCCGCAGCCATCCCGGCTGCGGGGCGGAAAGCGAGCAATGACGACAGTTCGACTTGGCATCAATCCGATCACCTGGACCAATGACGACGTGCCGGAGCTGGGCGGCGACACGCCGTTGGAGACCTGCCTCGCCGAAACCGCCGAGGCCGGCTATGCCGGCACCGAGCTTGGCGGCAAGTTTCCGCGCGAGGCACGCACGCTTCGGCCCATCCTCGACCATTACGGGCTGGCGCTGGTCTCCGGCTGGTATGACGGGCGCATCTGCGAGAAGGAGGTGGAGGACGAGTTCGAGGCGATCCTGCCGCACCTGACATTGCTGCGCGACCTCGGCGCCAGGCATGTCGTCTATGCCGACACCTCGCGCGGCCGGCATGGGGCCATCCACGATCCGATCTCGCAGCGGCCGAAGCTCATGGACGAGGAATGGAAGGCCTACGGCGCCAAGATCACCAGGCTCGCCGAGCGTTTTTCCGATTTCGGCGTCGGCCTGGCGTTCCACCATCACATGGGCACGATCGTCGAGACCGACGCGGAGATCGACAGGCTGATGCAGGCCACAGGCGAGGCTGTCGGGCTGCTCTACGACACCGGGCACTGCGCGTTCTCAGGCGGCGACCCGGAGCAATTGCTGCGCCGCCATGTGGAGCGCGTCGTGCATGTGCATTGCAAGGATGTGCGCCCGGCGATGCTGAAGAAGGCGCGCGACACCGACATGAGCTTCATGGGCGCGGTGATGGAAGGCATCTTCACCGTGCCGGGCGACGGATCGCTCGACTACGCCACGCTGCTGAAGATCCTCGCCGACAAGGGCTATTCCGGCTGGCTGGTGGTGGAGGCCGAGCAGGACCCGGCCAAGGCGCATCCGCTGACCTATGCGACGATGGGCTATCGCAATCTGAAGACGCTGGCCGAAGGGGCCGGCTTGACCGTGGATGAACGCAGGAAGGAAGTCCGCCATGCCGGCTGAACGCAAGGTCGTCATCAACATCGACGATGTCGGCATGTGCCACGGCGCCAATGTCGCCTATCTGAAGCTGAAGCGCGCCGGCGCGGTCGACAGCGGCTCGGTGATGGTGCCCTGCCCGTGGTTCCTGGAGATCGCCGAGGAAGGCGCCAGGGATGCCTCGCTCAATCTCGGCGTCCACATCACGCTCACCTCGGAGAAGAAATATTACCGCTGGCGGCCGCTGACCAAGGCGAGCCAGGCGTCCGGCATCGTCGACGGCGACGGCTATCTGTTCCGCTCCGTGCCGGAACTGCGCGCCAGGGGCGAGCCGGAAGCGGTGGAGGCCGAGATGCGGGCGCAGATCGACGCGGCGAAGGCGGCCGGGCTGTCGCTCACCCATATTGACGGACATATGGGCGCGGTGTTCTCGCCGGAATTCGTCGACCGCTACGCCGCGGTCGGCATCGACTACGGCCTGCCGACGCTGTTCCCGAAAAGCATCACGGCCTACGGGCCGATCCACAATCTGGGCAAGCTGGACGACGGCGTCTATGCCGCGCCGGGAAAGCGGCTGGAACAAGCCGGCGAGACGCTGGCCAGCGCCGTGCTGGAAACGCCATGGCACCGCGACCGGCCCGCCCGCGCGCGCTACGAGGCGCTGTTCAACCAGATCGGCGAAGGGCTCAACTTCGTTTGCCTGCACGCCAACGCGCCCGGCGAGATCGAGGTGATCGAGCCCAACTCGGCGCAGATCCGCATCGACGAATTCGACCTGCTTCCAGACCCGGACTTCATGGCCTTCGTGGAGGGACTGTCCATCCGCCGCGGCTCGCTCCGGGATTTCCGGGCATGATCATGCCCGGAAAGACAGAGTTGGAATAAGGGCGAAAGCGGCCTGACCGGGAGGGTCGAGGCCAAGTCCGAGAGACGACAACGATAACTGAGGAGAACCACTATGAGTGCCTTATTCTCGATATCCGGAATGCGAAACGTGCTTGGCGCCGCGGCGCTCTCGCTTGCCTTCGCCGGCGCCGGCGTTCTGCCCGCGCCCGCGCAGGTGAAGAAGGAAAGCGATGTGCGCATCGTCTTCGTCACCCATGGCCAGGCCAACGACGTCTACTGGAGCGTGGTGAAGAACGGCATGCAGGCCGCGGCCACCCAGCTCGGCGTGAAAGTCGAGTACCAGGCGCCGGAAACCTTCGACGTGGTGCGCATGGCGCGCATGATCGAGGCCGCGACCGCGTCCAAGCCGGACGGGCTGGTCATCTCGATCCCCGACATGGACGCGCTGAAGGCGCCCGTCGAGGCGGCCAAGGCCGCCGGCATCCCGGTGGTGGTCATCGACAGCGGCGAGGAAGCGGTGGAGCCCTGGGGGCTCGACCTCTTCGTCGGCGGCGGCTCGGAATATGACAATGGCGTCAAGGCCGGCGAGATCATGGCCAAGGCCGGCGTCAAGAAGGGCGTCTGCATCAACCACGAGGTCGGCAATGTCAGCCTCGACAAGCGCTGCGAAGGCTATAATGACGGGCTGAAGAAGAGCGGCGGCTCTTCCGACGTGGTCGCGGCCACGATGGACCCGACCGACGTGACGCGCCGCGTCGAAGGCTATCTCACCGCGCATCCGGACGTCACCGGCGTGCTGACGCTGGGCCCGACGGTCGCAGCACCCCTGCTCAAGATGTTCGAGGACGCCGGCACGATCGGCAACTACAAGATCGGCACGTTCGACCTGTCGCCCGAGATCCTCGACGCGGTGGCCAAGGGCACCATGATGTTCGGCATCGACAACCAGCAGTATATGATGGGCTATTATCCGGTCGTCTTCCTGACCAACAAGGCGATGTACAAGACCTTCCCGACCTCGGCCGTGCGCACCGGTCCGTCCTTCATCATGAAGGATGACGCGGCCGCCGTGCGCGATCTCAGCAAGGCCGGCATCCGCTGATGCTATAATGGGCCCGCCGGCGCCTGGCCGGCGGGCCTTGCTGTTCTTGTTCGACGCAATTCCCCACGGAATGCCCGGGCGGGTCCGCCGAACCTGGCCGCTCCGCGTTACTTACGGAATTGCCATGGCCGCAGGATTGGGATGACTATCTTGACCGACGCACTGAACCCGGCTCATCCACCCGAGCCAAAGCCCGTTTCGCGAAGGCTGGTTCGCCTGATGCGGCGACCGGAGCTCGGCGCCATCACCGGCACGATCATCGTCTTCCTCGCCTTCGGCATCACCGCCGGCAACAGCGGCCTGTTCTCGATGGCCGGCATCGCCAATTTCCTGCAGGTGTCGGCGCAGCTCGGCATCCTTGCCGCGGCGGTGGCGCTGTTGATGATCGGCGGCGAGTTCGACCTGTCGCTGGGCTCGATGATCGGCTTTGCCAGCGTCACCATCGGGCTGTGCGTCACCCAGTTCGGGCTGTCGATCCCGGCGGCGGTGGCGATCGCCTTCGTCATCGCCATCATCGTCGGCGCTCTGAACGGCATCCTCGTGGTGCGAACCAGGCTGCCGTCCTTCATCGTCACGCTGGCGGGCCTGTTCATCCTGCGCGGCCTGACGCTCGCCATCACCCGCACCGTCACCGGGCGCACGCAGATCCCCTATATCACCGACGGCCAGGAAGGCAGCTTCGTGGTCTGGCTGTTCGGCGGCAAGTTCGGCGCGCCGGTGTTCGCCTGGCTCGCCTCGCATGGCGTGATCGCCGCCCGGCCCGACGGCTCGGCAATGGTGCAGGGCCTGTCGATGTCGATCCTGTGGTGGGTGGTGGTGACGGCCTTCGCCACCTGGCTGCTGATCAAGACGCCCTTCGGCAACTGGGTGTTCGCCGTCGGCGGCGACGACCGCGCGGCGCGCAATGTCGGCGTGCCGGTCGACCGGGTGAAGATCCTGCTGTTCATCGGCACGGCGCTGTCGGCGACGCTGTTCGCCGTCATCCAGGTGCTGGAAGCCGGCTCCGCCGACACGCTGCGCGGCACGCAGAAGGAATTCCAGGCGATCATCGCGGCGGTGATCGGCGGCTGCCTGCTCACCGGCGGCTACGGCTCGGCGATCGGCGCCATGTTCGGGGCGCTGATCTTCGGCACGGTGGAGATGGGCATCTTCTACACCGGCATCGACACCGACTGGTTCCAGGTGTTCCTCGGCTCGATGCTTTTGATCGCGGTGCTGGTCAACAACTACGTGCGCCGCAAGGCGACGGAGGCACGCTGATGACCGACGCCGTTCCGCTCATCGAACTGCGCAACGTCACCCGCCGCTTCGGCTCGGTGACGGCGCTGCGCGACATGTCGTTTGCCGCGCATGCCGGCGAGGTGCACTGCCTGCTCGGCGACAACGGCGCCGGCAAGTCGACGCTGATCAAGACGCTTTCCGGCGTGCACACGCCGAGCGAAGGCCAGATGTATGTCGACGGCAGGCCGGCGACGTTCACTTCCCCCAGGCAGGCGCTCGACGCCGGCATCGCCACGGTCTTCCAGGACCTGTCGATGATCCCGCTGATGAGCATCACGCGCAATTTCTTCCTCGGCCGCGAGCCGGTGAAGGGCTGGGGGCCCGCCAGGCGTATCGACATGAGAAAAGCCGATGCGATCGTCTATGACGAGCTCGGCAAGATCGGCATCAATGTGCGCGACCCGCAGCAGGCGGTGGGCACGCTTTCGGGCGGCGAGCGGCAATGCGTTGCGATCGCGCGCGCGGTCTATCACGGGGCCAGGGTGCTGATCCTCGACGAGCCGACCTCGGCGCTCGGCGTGCACCAGGCCTCGATCGTGCTGCGCTATGTGGCGCAGGCCAGGGCGCGCGGCCTCGCCGTCATCTTCATCACCCACAACATCCACCACGCCTACCCGATCGGCGATGTCTTCACCATGCTCAACCGCGGCCGCTCGCTCGGCACGTTCCGCAAGGCCGACATCACAGAGAAGGAGGTGCTGGACATGATGGCCGGCGGCCGCGAGATCCGCGAATTGCAGCAGGAACTGGAGCGCTTCACCAAGCCGGGTTCCGGCGCGGAAGCGGCCATTTCCTGAAAGACTGAAAAGAGAGAAAAATGATCGACGCCGCACTGTTCGGCGCCGGGCTGATCGGCTCGGTGCACGCGAAAAATCTTGCCCGGCACCCGGGCGCGCGCCTGCGCTACGTCGTCGACCCGCGGCGCGACGCGGCCGAGCGCATCGCCGCCGGGACGGGCGCGGAAATCGCCGATGCCGCGACGGTGATGAACGACCCGTCCGTCAAAGCGGTGGTGATCGCTTCCGCGACCCGGACCCACGCCGATCTGATCATCGGGGCCGCCGCCAGGGGCAAGGCGATCTTCTGCGAGAAGCCGATCGACCTCGATATCGCCCGCACGGACGAATGCCTGGCGGCCGTCGCCAAGGCCGGCGCGCCGATGCAGATCGGCTTCAACCGGCGCTTCGATCCGTCCTTCGCCGCCGTGAAGAAGAGGATCGACGCCGGCGATATCGGCGCGGTCGAACAGGTGATCATCACCAGCCGCGACCCGGAACCGGAGACCGAGGAAGCGCTGGCCGGCGGCGGCGGCGTGTTCCGCGAGATGACCATCCATGATTTCGACATGGCGCGCTTCCTGCTCGGCGAAGAGCCGGTCGAGCTCTTCGCCACCGGCTCGTCGCTGGTGCTGCCCTACTATGCCAAGCTCGGCGACTACGATACGGCGATGTTCATCCTGCGCACGGCGTCCGGCCGGCAGTGCCACATCAACAACAGCGTGCGCGCGGTCTATGGCTACGACCAGCGCATCGAGGTGCATGGCGCGAAGGGCATGCTGCAGGCCGGCAACCGCACGCCGACCTCGGTCAGCCTCAGCGGTGAGAACGGAATTTCAGCCGACCGGCCGCTCTACTTCTTCGTCGAGCGCTATGCCGAATCCTACCAGGCGGAACTCGACCATTTCATCCGGTCGATCGCCGACGGGCGCGCGCCAGCCGTCGGCGCCGCCGACGGGCGCAAGGCGATGATCCTGTGCGAGGCGGCGCTTGCCTCGGTGAAGTCCGGCCGCTTCGAGCCCGTAAGGGTCTGAGGCTTCTCGCCTTGCCTGCCTTACCTCACATCGACCCAGCGCTGCTCCTGGAACGAGCGCGCCATGGCATGCACGGTGCGCTCGATCTCCAGCCCCTCGTCGAAGTCGATGATGCGGGCGGGCTTGCCGGCGATGCGCATCAGCAGCTCGCGGCATTCGATCATCTTGAGGTCGTTGAAGCCAAGGCCCTGGCCGGGCGCCGGCAGGAAGGAATCGTAGGGCTTGTGATGCGGCGCCACCAGGACGGTGCGATAGCCCTGCTCGGTCGGGCGGTCGGCGGTGAGGTAGAGCTGGAATTCGTTCATCCGCTCCTGGTCGTAGAGGATCGAGCCCTTCGAGCCGAATATCTGGATGGCGATGCGGCCCTTGCGGCCCCAGGCCGAGCGGTTGACCAGCAGCGTGCCGGCGACACCGTTTTCGAGATGCATCAAGACGCTGGCGATGTCATAGGTCTCGACCGCGCGGCGGGCGCCGGAAGCGGTCTTGCGGTCGGCATAGGGTTTGACCATGTCGCACATGACGCGCGAAACACGGCCGAACAGCGCCTTGATCAGCGACAGCGGATGGACCGCGAAATCGTCGAGCGCGCCATAGCCGGACGAAGCCTCGTGCTTCCAGAAGAACAGCGCTTCCGGGTCGGCCATGAAGTCCTCGTCCATCTCGATGCGCACGAGGTTGACGTCGCCGATGATCTTTTCCTCGAGCAGCGCGCCGATGTGGCGGATGGCCGGGTTCTGGATGTAGTTGTAGCCGAGCACGGCGACCTTGCCGGATCTCTTCGCCGCGGCCGCCATCGTCTCGGCCTCGGCGAAGCTCGGCGCCATCGGCTTCTCGCACCACAGATGCTTACCGGCCTCCAGGATGGCGATCGCCATTTCCGGGTGGAACTGGTTCGGCGTGGTGAGCGAGACGACATCGACCTCCGGATCGTCGACCACGGCGCGCCAGTCGCCGGAGCCCTTTGCGAAGCCGAACTCACCGGCCTTGCGCTTGGCAAGCTCGTCGTTGACCTCGCCGAGATGCACCAGCCTCGGCTTCTCGACATCGGGAAAGACCGTGCCCACCGCGTTCCAGGCGATAGCGTGGCACTTGCCCATGAAACCCGTGCCGATGAGGCCCACTCCGACCATGTCGATTGTCTCCAGAATAAGGGGAAAGTCCCTATGGATGAGTTAGTCCATTTTATCTGAAAATGGAACATCTAAATCATTTTTTATGGTGTTCTTGCGTGAACTCGCTATGATGAGGCAGGAGAGGGACAAAGCTATATGGGCGTGGGCGGAGCGACGATGGACGAACGGGTGCCTCGCGATTTCGAAACACTGCGCGCGACGATCCTGGACAGGCGCGCGAGCCTGCCCAAGCGCATCGCGCAGATCGCCGCCTATGCGCTCGACAATCCCGACGACATCGCCTTCGGCACGGCGGCGAGCATCGCCGCCTCGGCCGGGGTGCAACCCTCGACGCTGATCCGGTTTGCCCAACAGCTCGGCTTCGACGGCTTCACCAGCCTGCAGCAGGTTTTCCGCGAGCGCCTGCGCGAGCGCAATTCCTCCTATGACGAGCGGCTGGCGGCGCTGCGCGCCAAGGCCGAGGAGGGCGGCGGGCATCGGGCGATCTTCGACGGCTTCGTCGCCGCCGCCAGCACCTCGCTGGGCGACATTTCGCGCTCGCTCAACGACGCGCATCTCGAAGAGGCAGTGGCGCTTCTGGCGAAGGCCGAGACCATCTATGTGCTGGCCAAGCGCCGCTCCTATCCGGTCGCATCCTACATCGCCTATGCGCTGGGCAAGCTCAAGATCCGCAACCAGCTGGTGGAATCGGCCGCGGGCTTGAACGCCGAGATGATCGGCTTCGCCACGCCGCGCGACGCCGTCATCGCCATCAGCTTCTCGCCTTACGCGCCCGCGACCATCGACGAGACGCGCTCGATCGCGGAGCAGGGCGCGCCGATCGTGGCCCTCACCGACTCGTCCTTCTCGCCGCTGGCCCAATTCGCCAAGGTCTGGTTCGAGGTCGCCGAGGCCGATTTCGGTGGCTTCCGTTCGATTTCGGCGACGATGGCTTTAGCCATGGCGCTGACCGTCGCCGTCGGCGAGAAGCGCCGCGAAGCCGGACGCCGGCGCAAGGGCTGAGCCTTGCCGGCGAGCGCTTTTCAGCGCGGGAACGCTCATTCCATATTGACTACAGATTGGAATTAATATTTCATATTGACGGCATCATGCCGCCGCTTGCGCGTGCTGCCCAAAACGACACTGCTCTGCACAACAAGGCCGATGGGAGGTTCGAATGGGCGAAGCCGTGGAAGGGAAATATCCGCCGCTCGACGTCATCACCATCGGCCGCGCCTCGGTCGATCTCTACGGCCAGCAGATCGGCTCGCGGCTGGAGGACATCGCCTCCTTCGCCAAGTCGGTCGGCGGCTGCCCGGCCAATATTTCCGTCGGCACCGCGCGGCTCGGCCTGCGCTCGGCGCTGCTGACGCGCGTCGGCGACGAGCAGATGGGTCGCTTCATCCGCGAGCAGCTCCGGCGCGAGGGCGTGTCGGTCGACGGCCTGAAGACCGACAAGGAGCGGCTGACGGCGCTGGTCCTGCTCTCGGTCGAGAGCGAAGGCGTCTCGCCGATGATCTTCTACCGCTCCGACTGCGCCGACATGGCGCTGGCGCAAGAGGATATCGACGAGGCCTTCATCGCCTCGGCGCGCTCGGTCGTCGTCACCGGCACGCATTTTTCCCGACCCAATTCCGATGCCGCGCAGCGCAAGGCAATCCGCCTGATGAAGGCCAAGGGCGGCAAGGTGGTGTTCGACATCGACTATCGCCCGAACCTCTGGGGCCTTGCCGGCCATGCCGAGGGTTTCGAGCGCTACGTCAAATCCGACCGCGTCTCGGCGCAGCTTAAGACCGTGCTGCCGGATTGCGATCTCATCGTCGGCACCGAGGAGGAGATCATGATCGCCTCCGGCGCCGACGATTGCCTCAGCGCGCTGAGGACGATCCGCGCGCTGTCGTCGGCCACCATCGTCTTGAAGCGCGGCGCCAAGGGCTGCATCGTCTATGACGGGCCGATCAGCGACGACCTCGAGGACGGCATCGTCGGCAAGGGTTTCCCGATCGAGATCTACAATGTGCTCGGCGCCGGCGACGCCTTCATGTCGGGTTTCCTGCGCGGCTGGCTCGGCGGCGAAAGCTTCGCCACCGCCGCAACCTGGGCCAATGCCTGCGGCGCCTTTGCGGTGTCGCGCCTGCTCTGCGCGCCGGAATATCCGACCTTCGAGGAGCTGCAATTCTTCCTGAAGCACGGCAGCAAGCATCTGGCGCTGCGCAAGGACGAGGCGATCAACCATATCCATTGGGCGACGACGCGGCGGCGCGACATTCCCTCGCTGATGGCCTTGGCCTGCGACCATCGCGTCCAATTGGAGGACGTCGCGGCAAGGGTCGGCGCCGATGTGGCGCGCATCCCCGACTTCAAGGTGCTGACCGTCAAGGCCGCGGCCAAGGTCGCCGCCGGCCGCGACGGCTACGGCATGCTGATCGACGAGAAATATGGCCGCGACGCCATGTTTGAATTCGCCCGCCATCCCTTCGCCTGGCTCGGCCGCCCGGTCGAGCTGCCGGGGTCGCGGCCGCTGCGTTTCGAGTTCTCGCAGGACATCGGCTCGCAGTTGGTGGAATGGCCGGTAGACCATTGCATCAAGTGCCTGTGCTTCTACCACCCGGACGACCCGGAAGCGCTCAAGGTCGAGCAGCAGCAGAAGCTGCGCGCGCTGTTCGAGGCCGCCCGCAAGGTCGGCCGGGAACTGCTGGTCGAGATCATCGCCGGCAAGCACGGCAAGCTCGACGACACCACCATTCCGCGCGCGCTGGAGGAACTTTACGCGCTCGGCATCAAGCCCGACTGGTGGAAGCTGGAGCCGCAGGCTTCGGCTGGCGCCTGGGCGAAGATCGAACAGGTGATCGTCAGGAACGATCCCTGGTGCCGCGGCGTCGTGCTGCTGGGGCTGGAGGCGCCGCAGGACGAACTGGTCGCGGCCTTTGCCGCCACCGCCAATGCGCCGATCGTCAAGGGATTCGCCGTCGGCCGCACCATCTTCATCAACGCCGCCGAACAATGGCTGGCCGGCAAAATGTCGGATGACGAGGCTGTCGCCGACATGGCAGCGCGCTTCGAGCAGCTGACCGAGGCGTGGCTCGCCGCGCGCGGCCGCAAGGCAGCGTAAAAAGACGGAAGCATAACAAGGCGCAGGAAAGCCGGAGGAAACGACAATGACCAAGACCGTTCGCCTGACCATGGCGCAGGCGCTGACCCGCTTCCTCGGCCGGCAGATGACCGAGATCGACGGCAGGAAAGTGCCGATCTTCGGCGGCGTCTGGGCGATCTTCGGCCATGGAAATGTCGCCGGCATCGGCGAGGCGCTCTATCAGGTGCGCGACGAGCTGCCGACCTTCCGGGCCCATAACGAGCAGGCGATGGCGCATGCGGCGATCGCCTATGGCAAAGCCAATTTCCGCCGCCGCTTCATGGCCGCGACCACCTCGATCGGCCCCGGCGCTTTGAACATGGTGACGGCGGCCGCGCTCGCGCATGTGAACCGGTTGCCCGTCCTGTTTCTGCCCGGCGATGTCTTCGCCAACCGCTTGCCGGACCCGGTGCTGCAGCAGGCCGAGGATTTCTCCGACGGAACGGCAAGCGTCAACGACTGCTTCCGCCCCGTGTCGCGCTATTTCGACCGCATCACGCGGCCGGAGCAGATCATCCCGGCGCTGAACCGCGCCATGCAGGTGCTGACCGATCCGGCCGAATGCGGACCTGTCACGCTTTCGCTCTGCCAGGACGTGCAGGCCGAAGCCTATGATTATCCAGAAAGCCTGTTTGCCGAGCGCGTCTGGACGCCGCGCCGGCTGCGCCCCGACCGCAATGAACTGGCGGCCGCCATCGCGGCGCTAAAGGGAGCGAAAAAGCCGCTGGTTATCGCCGGCGGCGGGGTGCTCTATTCGCAAGCCTCCGGCGAGCTCGCCAAGCTTGTGCAGGGCGCCGGCGTCCCGGTCTGCGAGACGCAAGGCGGTAAGTCTTCACTGCCCGACGATCATCCGCTCAACATGGCGGCGGTCGGCGTCACCGGCACCTCCGCCGCCAACCGGCTTGCCGAGGAAGCCGATGTCGTGCTCGCCGTGGGCACCAGGCTGCAGGATTTCACCACCGGCTCCTGGGCGCTGTTCA
>JAFKFE010000508.1 GCA_017308345.1 Alphaproteobacteria bacterium
GCCTACCCGCTCGGCCAGAGCGACATCGAGGTAATGCCCCTCCTTCTGCGGATCATCATCCGAGCTGCCGATGAAAACGCAGGTGTCGCGCGGCCGGCAAACCTGCTCGAGGCCGCGCGCCAGGCGCGTGAAGAAGGTGTTCTCGAAATCGGGAACGATCAACGCCCAAAGATGCGATGCCGAGGTGCGCATCCGCTGCGCCGTGCGGCTCGGCCGGTATCCGAGCTGCGCGACAGACGCCTTCACCCGTTCAGCGAGGTCCTCTCGCACCTTGAGGCCGTTGACGACGCGCGAGACCGTGGCGGCCGAAACCCCGGCGTGACGGGCTACATCGTAGATGGTTGCGGTCAAATCGTTTTCCAAAGACGGTGATGTTGAGCCTCGGCCGAACCGGCAATAGCCGGCCGAGGCATAAGTCATGAAACCTTCACGGCAGCAAAGGCAGATCGATTGTTGCTGCTATGCCTGGAACAAAGTTCGAAATAGCGGCAATGCGATTCCGTCGACAAGTCAAATCCTAGATTTCGCGTGCCGCCCACTTGGCCATGCGCTCCCACATCAAGCCATAAGCTTCCCACTCGTGAAGATTGCCGCACCAGTGATATACAGGGTCGGTCGTGTAAGCAATCGAACGCCCCTTGCCGACTTCGGCCACCGCCATGAAGACGTCGCCGCGCACTTTCATCAGCACCTTGGCATCGGATTTGGCGGTCACCTGATTGTAGCCGAGGATGATGCGGTCCTTTTCGAACGCGACACCCTTCAGGATCGGATGATCCGCCACCGCGACATCCAGGGTGGCGCCCTCCGGAACCTCGATACGATCATCGATGCCGCGCATGATCGTGACGGGCAGCACGGCCTCGATCGGCGTGCCGCCCCAGATACCCTTGCCTTCGATGCCGGAGAAAGTGGTGTAGCCGCCGGCCATGATGAGACCGCCGCCGCCCTCGACCCATTTGCGGAAATTGCCGATGCGGTCCGGCCCCATCGGCACGAGGCGCTCGCGATTGCCCGGCAGCAGCGCGAAGTTGTTGTAGCCGACGTCGCTGAGGATGATGACGTCCCACTTTGCGAACTGCTCGGGCGTCATGGGAAACTCGGCGCGTATCTTGTCGGCGGGCATGTGAGTGAGTTCGATGCCGGGCCGTGGGCTCAGCGCCTCCCGCAGCACGCGCGCCGAATCCCGGTAGTAATTGTGGATGAACGTGTCCATGCCTTTCGCCGTGATCAGCGTTTCGGCCTGGGTGTCCCCACAATATAGAACTCGAACTGCCATTTTACTTTCTCCTTGCGGTATTCGGCGAGCCTTCAATTGCTCGGCTGGTTGAAGCGCAGCCCGTCATTGACGGTGATCTTTTCGAGGCCGTTGGCCTGCATGCCCCATGCGGTGAGGATCTTTTCGTAGCTGCCGTCCGCCTTCATCTCGGTCAGCGCGGCCTGCACGGCGTCGCGCAAGGCGCTATCGGATTTGCGGAACGGCATGGCGTTGTAGCCGGTGCCGTATTGCTCGAAGGCGAGCACCTCGAGACCGGCGGCATCCGGCGAGGTCTGGATCACGTAGGCCGCGACGCCATACTGGTACATGGTGGCGTCGGCGCGCTTGGTGCGGACCTGGAGCAGTGCCTGGTTGATGTCCTGGAACACCTGGATGTCGATCTTCTTGTCGGTGCACTTGCCGTCCTGCTTCTCGACGAGCCCCTGCATGACCGAGCCCTGCAGCACGGCGACATGCTTGCCGCACAGGTCGGCGATGGTCTTGATGGCCAGCGGATTGCCCTTCAGGACGACGATGGCGTTGCCGTCGGTGGAATAGTCGACGAAGTCCAGCTTCTGTTCGCGGGCCGGCGTGTCACCCATGCCGGTGAGCGCGGTGTCGAAGCGCTTGGCCTCGATGGCGGCGATGATGCCGGGGAATTTCACGGCCGACCATTCGGCCTTGAGGCCGAGCTTGGCGGCGACCGCATTGCCGAGATCGATATCGGCGCCGATGAGCGTCTGACCGTCCGCCTGGTAGTAGGTGTAGGGAGGCGAGCTCGGATCCGTCGCGATCTTCAGCGTGCCGCCCTTGAAGGCGTCCGGAACCTTGCCCGCGAGATCGGCCGAGGCACCGACCGAAAGAGGCGTGCCATTGGGACCGATCTTCAGGTCCGCGGCGGCTGCCGCGTAGGTGCCGCCCAGAAGCGCGGAGGCAAGGGCGATCGCCCGGCCGGCCGTGGTGAGAATGCTCATTTCCGTTCTCCTCTGTTTGCCGCTTGACGCGGTCGGTTGCCCGGCCTCTCGGCCGGTTTTGAATTGCCTGCTCACGCCACCTGGAGGCTCGGCCGGCGGGCCGAGAAATGGTGGCGGATGTAATTGTCGCCGCCGCTGTCGATGAGATCGGCCACGGCGACGCCGACCGCCGGCGCCATCTTGTAGCCATGGCCCGAAAAGCCGGCCGCGATCACGATCCGCTCGCTTGCGGGGTGATGGTCGATGATTGGATGGTTGTCGGTGGTGAATCCGTCGAGATAGACGCCGGAGCGCACCGGCTCCGGATCGACTCCTTCGAGCAGGGTTTGCGCCACGCGACGCATGATGGCGGTGTCCTCGTAAGACACTGTACGGTCGACGCGGGAAGGGTCGATGTTGCTGAGGAAATTGACTGGCGGCATGACCTTGATCGTCCAGCCATCCATGGACGGGAAGCCTGAGTAATCGATTTCTGAAGTGCGCCGGATACAGACAGGGAAGCGTTCCGGGAGATAGGCCGCGACATCGTCGACGCCGAACCAGGTGCCGACAAGGCGCCGGGCGATGAATTGCGGCGACGGTCCTTCGATCGCCCGCGTGCCCCAGGCGCCGCAGGTGACGACCGCGGCGTCGAAATGCTCGGTGTTGCCGCCGACGGTGATCGCGACGCCGTCGGCCTCGGGCGCGACGCGCTCGACCGCGCAGCCCTGGTGCAAGGTGGCGCCAGCCGCCCGTGCCGCCTTGACCGCGGCCCTCACGCCGAGCTCGGGCCGCAGCAGGGCGCCGTCGGTGTCAAGAAGGGCGAACTCGCCGCCGTCCAGCCTGTGCTGGGGAAAGCGCCGGCGCAGCGCCTGCTCGTCGAGCACCTCATGGCGGACATCGTGCTCACGGGCGCCTTCGATGGTGCCGGTGAGCCAGTCCGCGTCGCGTTCGCCGATATAGAGGCAGCCGATCGGATAGTGGAACTTGCGGTCGGAGGTCGACTGCAGTTCCCGCCAGAGCTCCAGCGAGCGCTTGAGCAAGGGGATGTATTCCTTGCCCTCGCGGTAGGCGAGCCGAAAGATGCGGGACTCCGCGCCATGCGCGCTGGTGTCGTGCGGCACGCCCATGCGGTCGAAGCCGACGACGTCGTGCCCTCGCCTGGCCAGTTGCCACAGCGCCATGCTGCCCATGGCGCCGACCCCGACGACAGCGATCTTCTTCCTGGCCTTCATTTTCTGCTCAGCCCGAGAGGCGGGCTGCTCCTCATTTGATCTTCGACAGAAATGCCCTGGTGCGCGGTTCCGACGGCTGGCCCAGAACCTGAGCCGACGGTCCCTGCTCGACGATCGCGCCGCCATCCATGAAGACGGTGCGGTTGCTGACCTCGCGGGCAAAGCCGATCTCGTGGGTGACGACGACCATCGTCATCCCCTGCCCGGCCAGGCTGCCCATGACCGAGAGCACCTCGTGGACAAGCTCCGGGTCGAGCGCCGAGGTCGGCTCGTCGAACAGAAGCACCTTGGGCTCCATCGCCACCGCCCGCGCGATAGCGACGCGCTGCTGCTGGCCGCCGGAAAGCTGGGCCGGGCGGTGGCCGGCGAAGCGCTCCATGCCGACGGAGGCGAGCACCGAGAGCGCCCTTTCGCGCGCCGCTGGCCGCGACATGCGCTTGACCAGCCGCAGCGCGAGCGCGACGTTGTCCACCGCCGTCAGGTGGCCGAAGAGGTTGAAGCGCTGGAAGACCATGCCCATTGCGGCGCGCTGGCGGGCAAGGACGGCCGACGGAACCTCCCACAGCACGCCGTCCACCTCCTGGCAGCCGATGCGCTCGCCATCGACCCAGACGCCGCCGGCATCGGGCACTTCGAGGAAGTTGATGCAGCGCAGGAAAGTGCTCTTGCCGGAACCCGACGGGCCGATGATGCAGACGACCTCGCCGCGTTCGACGTCGAGCGAAACGTCCTTGAGCACGACATGCGCGCCGAAGGCCTTGCCGATGTGGCGCGCGCTGAGCGTGGGCCTCGGCACGCCGGTTTCCTTCGAACGCATCGGCATGGGGACGGTCATGGCTGGGCACCCGCGATGACCTCGACGGCGCGGCTGTCCCCGAAGCGGCGCTCGAGCCAGAACTGGAAGGCGGAGGCGACCGTGGTCAGCACGAGATACCAGAGCGAGGCCACGATGAGCAGTTCGATGACCTGGAAGTTGCGGGCGTAGATGTCCTCAGTCTTGGTCAGGAGCTCCTGCGCGCCGATGACCGAGACCAGCGAGGTGTTCTTCAGCATGCCGATGGTCTGGTTGGCGGTCGGCGGAATGATGACCTTGAGCGCCTGCGGCAGGATCACGCTGTTCATGACCTGGCGCCGGTTGAGACCGACGCTGACGGCGGCCTCGCCCTGCCCGCTATCGACGGACTTGATGCCGGCGCGCACGATCTCGGCCATGTAGGCGGCCTCGTTGAGGCCCAATCCCAGCAAGGCCGCCGCGAACGGCGTGACGAGACTGTTGATCGACACCTGCCATGCGCCGATGCCGACCACCGGGAACACCAGCGCGATGTTGAACCAGAAGATCAGCTGCACGAGCAGCGGCGTGCCACGGAATATCCAGACATAGAGCGCCGACGCGGCCGACACCGCCGGATAACGTGAGATCGCCATCACGGCCAATGCGATGCCGAGCAGCACGCCCACGATCATCGACAGCGCCGTCAATTCGAGCGTCATGACCAGGCCGTCGAGGATCGCCGGATGGAAGAAGAAGCCGAAGGTGATCGACCAGTTGATGGCGCCGCTGGCGACGATGCGCAGCGCCAGGGCCAGCACGAGCGCGACCATGATTGCGGTGGCGACGGCGCGGTTGCCGCGCCCCAGAGGCCTCGGCTTGCCCGAGAGAAAAGCCGGGTCGTGAATATCCCGGGAAATCGTGTTTTTCACGCCAACCTCGATCAGATATCGATTTCAGACTATTAGAAATCGATATCTTGTCAACTGGGTTTCGATTTCTTCGCCTTCGATGAAAAAAGATTCCCGGTGCATAACCGCCGCCTCGCCGTACTCCGGTCGAGCAAAGGCAGTAGCTGGCCTTTCAGCCGTTTTGTCCGCTGCCGGCCCGCGACGTCAGCGCGCCATCTTCACCAGCACCGTCTGGGGGGTGCCGGCCAGCGGATCGAGGTGGTGGCTTGTGTCGGTGACGAACATCAGCCGCTCGCCGACCGTGATGCGCGCCTGCAGCGCATAGGTCCGGTCTTTCCGGATCGCCTTGGGGTCGAAGCCGATCTCGAATTTGATCGGCACCTGGCCGGCCGGCGCTATCCGGCGCTTGGCGATCACGGTTGCCGGCGCGTCGGCCAGCGAGACGTCGGCTAGTTCGACCATAAGCACGGCATCGGGCGGCAGGGCGATGCGCTCGCGATAGATCACTTCGCCCGCCACCGTCCTTTCGGCGGCACTGGTCATTTCCGGCACGGCGAGCACGCCGACGACCAGCGGCACCAGCCCGAAGATGAAGAATTCCGCGACGCGATCCAGCATGGCCTTGCTTCGTCAGGCAAATCAAACCCGTGCGCAGGCTCGGGAAGGATTGCGGTCGTTCGATGGCCGAACGGGAGTTTTTTCTGATGCATGTCGTTGCCCCAGAACCGCTGCCCGCTTCTGGGCGGCATGCATTATCCGCCCGGCTTCGTCCAGCGGTCCGCCGCGCGATCGTCGGCTTCCTTGGCTTCGACCCAGCCGCCCTGTGAACCGTCGGCGTGATGTTCCTTCTTCCAGAAGGGCGCGCGCGACTTCAGGTAATCCATCAGGAAATTCGCAGCCTCGAAGGCCGCCTGGCGGTGCGACGAGGCCGCGACCACCAGCACGATGTTCTCGCCCGGCGCGATCTTGCCATGGCGATGGATGATTGTGAGCCCTTGCAACGGCCAGCGTTCGACGGCCTCGGCCGCGATGCGGCCGATTTCGGCTTCGGCCATGCCGGGATAATGCTCGAGCTCGAGCGCCGACAGCGCGCCCTGCTCATCGCGGCAAAGGCCGGAAAAGGTGACGACGGCGCCGATGTCGGCCCGGCCCCTGGTCAGGGCGGCGATCTCGGCGGCGACGTCGAAATCCTCGCGCTGGATGCGGATGGCGGGCACGACCGCGCCGGCCATCTCAACCCCCGGTCATCGGCGGAAACAGCGCGATCTCGCGCGCGCCCGCGATCTTCTCGCGATGGCCGACATGTTCCTGGTTGATCGCGACGCGGATGACGTCGGGATATTGCAGCGCGTTCTCATATTCCTCGCCGCGCGACTTCAGCCAGCGCAGCAGATCGGCGACGGTTTCGATACCAGCGGGCAGTTCAACATCCTCTTCCGGCTTGCCGATCCGCTCGCGCACCCAGGCGAAATAGATGAGCTTCGTGGACATCGCCTTCACTCGTCCATGATGTGCTTGAGGCCGGCTCGGAAATAATCATAGCCGGTGTAGAGCGTGACGAGCGCCGCGACCCACAGCAGCACCAGCCCGGTCTGTGTGGTGAGCGGGAAAATCTTGTCGCCGGCCGGACCCGCAAGCAGGAAAGCGATGGCGACCATCTGGATCGTGGTCTTCCATTTGGCGAGCTGGGTCACCGGCACCGACACTTTCAAGGCCGCCAGATATTCGCGCAGGCCCGAAACCAGGATCTCGCGGCACAGGATGATGATCGCCGCCCACAGCGACCATCCGGCGATGCCGGCATGGCGGTCGGTGTCCGCGGCAAGCAGGAGCAGGCAGGTCGCGACGAGCAATTTATCGGCGATCGGATCCAGCATCTTGCCAATGTTGGAGGTCTGCTGCCAGGCGCGAGCCAGATAGCCATCGAAATAGTCGGTGATCGAGGCGAGCAGGAAGATGACCAGCGCCGACCAGCGGGCAAAGTCGGACGACTTCAGATGGCCCTCGAGGAAAAAGCAAAGCACAACCAGCGGCACCGCGACGATGCGGGCGTAAGTGAGGATGTTGGGCAGGTTGAACGCGCGCTGGGCCATGTCGTCTCGGGAAATTTCCTCGCCAGACGTACTCAAATCAGAAGCCAATGCAGGGGGTCAACAGGCGAGATTCGATTGGACAGTGAAAAATGGCGTGAAGGGCGTCGTGAGCCACCTCTCACGGTTCCCGGTATTTCTCCCTCAGGGTGCGGAGGATCGGCGGCTTCGATGTCGGCCTTTTCTTGCAACGTTGGCGATTGGCGGAGCCCAGGCAACTTCGTCATCCACGAGCGGAGCGGGAGCGAAGCGGACGCGCAGACCCGAGGATCCATTCCGCGACCTCGCGCGAGGGGCGCTACGGAGCAGAATTCTGCAACGGGATCAATGCCTTGACGTCACGGAATGGATTCCAGGGTCCGCGCCGCGTCGCTGCGCTCCTTGCTGCGCCCTGGAATGATGACGTGATGAGTGTCCCGGCTAATCTCCGAGGTACCGCAAACCGGCTCAAGGACCGTCGAACTTCCGTGCCTGAAAGCGGCCCTTTCAGCTCTCATGAAAGTGATTGTAGACCAGCTTTGCCACATGCTCGGAAATGCCGTCGACCTTGACCAGGTCCTCGACCGCGGCGCGGCTGACGGCCTTGGCGGTGCCGAAGGCGAGCAGCAGGGCGCGCTTGCGGCCGGGGCCGATGCCGGCGATCTCGTCGAGCGGGCTCTTGACCATTTCCTTCTTGCGGCGGGCGCGGTGCGAGCCGATGGCGAAGCGGTGCACCTCGTCGCGCAGGCGCTGGACGAAATAGAGCACGGGATCGCGCACCGGCAGCATGAAGGAGTCCCTGCCCTTGACGAAGAAGCGTTCGCGTCCGGCATCGCGGTCCGGGCCCTTGGCGATGCCGATGGCCACGACGCGGTCCTCGACGCCGAGGTCGGCAAGGATCTGGCGCACCGCGGTCATCTGGCCCTGGCCGCCGTCGATCAGGATGACGTCGGGCCAGGCCGGGAAGCCGCCATTGCCGGCGACCAGATCCTCCTCGCCGGCCGGGCCTTCGGACACCGACGATCTCTCGTCGCCATGCTCCTTGATCAGCCGCGAGAAACGCCGCTGCATCACCTCGCGCATCATGCCGAAATCGTCGCCCGGCGTGATCTCGGTCGAGCGGATATTGAATTTCCGGTACTGGTTCTTCACGAAACCTTCCGGCCCGGCGACGACCATGGCGCCGACCGCGTTGGTGCCCATGATGTGCGAGTTGTCGTAGACCTCGATGCGCGCCGGCGGCCTTGCCAGACCGAAAGTCTCGGCAAAGCCGGTGAGCAGCCGCGCCTGGGTCGAGGTCTCGGCCAGCCTGCGGCCGAGAGCCTCGCGCGCGTTCTGCAGCGCGTGGTCGGTCAGATCCTTCTTTTCGCCGCGCTGCGGCACCAGGATCGTTATCTTGCGGCCGGCATGGGTGGAAAGCGCCTCGGCGAGCAGGTCCTGCTCCTGCGCGGTCTGCGAGAGCAGCAGCGTGCGCGCCGGCAGCTTGTCGTCATAGAACTGCGCCAGGAACGAGCCCAGCACTTCCGATCCCTCCAGCGTCGGATCGGCCTTGGGGAAATAGGCGCGGTTGCCCCAGTTCTGGCCGGTGCGGAAGAAGAACACCTGGATGCAGGTCTGGCCGCCCTCCTGATGGATGGCGAAGACGTCGGCCTCCTCCACCGTCTGCGGGTTGATGCCCTGATGCGCCTGCACATGCGAGAGCGCGGCGAGGCGATCGCGGTAGATGGCGGCGCGCTCGAAATCGAGCTCCTCGGAAGCCTGCTGCATGGCGGCCGAAATCTCGGTCTTCACCTTCTGGCTGCGGCCGGAGAGGAAATCCTTGGCCTCGGCGACCAGCTCGGCATAGCCCTCATGCGAGATCTCGCCGGTGCAGGGGCCGGCGCAGCGCTTGATCTGGTAGAGCAGGCACGGCCTTGTGCGGTTCTCGTAGAAGGAATTGGTGCAACTTCTGAGCAGAAAGGCGCGCTGCAGCGAATTGATGGTGCGGCCAACCGCGCCGGCCGACGCGAAGGGTCCGAAATAGTCCCCTTTTCGCGAACGCGCGCCGCGATGCTTGTAGATGCCGGGCGAGACATGGTCGCCGGTCAAGAGGATGTAAGGGAACGACTTGTCGTCCCGCATCAAGACGTTGAAGCGGGGGCGCAGCCGCTTGATGAGGTTCGCCTCCAGCAGCAGCGCCTCGATCTCGGTGCGGGTGACGACGAACTCCATCGTCGCCGTCTCGCGCACCATGCGGCCGATGCGCGCCGTGTGGAAGCGCCCCTGCGCATAGTTGGTGACGCGCTTCTTCAGGCTGCGCGCCTTGCCGACATAGAGCACGTCGCCGGCGGCATTCATCATGCGGTAGACGCCGGGCTGGTTGGGCAGCCGCTTGACGAAGGTCTGGATCACCTCGGCGCCGACCATGCCGTCGGCATCGCCGGCATGCGGCGTCCAGTCTATCGCGGTGAACGCGACATCGGGGCCGGTCGGCAAAGCCTCGGGCTCGACGATCTCCTCCACCGCCTCGTCCTCGATGTCGATGTCGACATCGGGCGGCAGGTCGTCGTCGGCGCCGTTTCTCTTGTGTCTTTGGGCAGCGGGACTCATTCCACCATGCCTGTCACATCGGGCGTCTGCCACGCAAGATGCTGGCCGCCATCGAGCGCGATCATCTGGCCGGTCACCGAGCGCGCCTGCCAGAGATAGCGGATCGTGGCGCCGAACTCGGGCAATTGAGGGCCGCGCTTGAGGATCAGGCCGTCGACCTGGCTTTCGAAATCTTCGTCGTCCTGACGCTTGTTCTTCAGTGTCGGGCCAGGGCCGATGGCGTTGACGCGGATGCGCGGCCCGAGCGCCTGAGCCAGCATCTGCGTCTGCGTCCACAGCGCCGATTTCGACAGCGCATAGGAGAAATAGCGCGGCGTCGGCCGCCAGACGCGCTGATCGATGATGTTGACGATCATCCCCTCCTCGCCTTCCGGCAGGGCGTGGGCGAACTTCTGCGCCAGAAGTGCAGGCGCCTTCACATGGATGGCGAAATGGCGGTCCCAGGCTTGCCAGTCGAAATCCTCGACACGATCGTCGACGAACAGGGAAGCGTTGTTGACCAGGAGCGTGACAGGCCCGAGCGCAGCTTGCGCTCGGCCGACAAGGTCGGCCACCGCAGCCATGTCGGTAAGGTCGGCGGCGACCACAGCGGCACGGCCGCCCTCGCCCGCGATCCCGCGGGCCAGCGCCTCGGCCTCGTCACCGGAGCGGTTGGCGTGGATGGCGACGGCGAAGCCATTGGCGGCCAGATCCTCGACGATCGCCTTGCCGATCCGCCTTGCTCCACCCGTCACCAGCGCGACGCTCGCGGCTTGTCTCATGCTGTCAATCCTCAATCGGCTTCACGATTCCGGGAAGCCGGCACAATATGACGGGCCAAGTGTTAAATGCCATTTCCACCTGGGGCAGGAATGTGGCGAAGCGGCCAGGACGCGCGTCCGCGCCGCCGGATTCGGGGGCACCGTTCACGCCAATATAGGTCGCTGGACCCCTTGAACCAAGCGGTGTGCAGCGCAACATAATTAGCCTGCTGACATTCGCTGTTGCGAAGATGCAACGTCACCTTTCGGCCTCATTCGTGCCCGGGAATGACCCAAGTTCAGGTTCGCTTCAGCCGCATTTCAGCACGACATTTGGAACCGTTAAACGCCAGGCTCGTTTATCCCCCCGGACGGGCCGGGGCGTTTCATGAACAAACAAGCCTAAGTGTCTTGTGGCTTAAGGAGTATACAATGAAAACCAATCTCAAATTCGCGCCGCTCGCCGCCGCGCTCGGGCTGTTCGCCTTCGCTGGTACCGCCTTTGCGGCCGACGTCGTTTCCGAGGAGCCGCCGGCTCCCGCCCCGGTCGCCGAGCTTCCGGTCGCTTCCTGGGCCGGCCCCTATGTCGGCCTGAGCGCCGGATATGGCTTCGGCGGTCATGCCAAGCTGAAGG
Organism: Alphaproteobacteria bacterium; assembly: GCA_017308345.1. Lineage (GTDB taxonomy): Bacteria > Pseudomonadota > Alphaproteobacteria > Rhizobiales > Rhizobiaceae > Mesorhizobium. Next base: position 11,162 of record JAFKFE010000508.1, read on the forward strand.
ACCAGGGCACCAATATCGGCACCAAGGGCTTCGTCGGCGGTGTCTTCGGCGGCTATCAGTGGCAGCAGGAGAACTTCGTGTACGGTGCTGAAGCCGACCTCGGCTACAACGGCACAAAGGGCTCTTCCAATGGCTTCAGCGCCAAGTCGGGCCTCGAAGGTTCGCTGCGCGCCCGCCTCGGCTATGCCGTGACCCCCGAGATCCTGCTCTACGGCACGGGCGGTCTCGCCGCCAAGAACCAGAAGGTCACCGACGACGTTCTCGGCACCAGCGACAGCAAGGCCATGGTTGGCTGGACGGCCGGCGCCGGCACCGACATCAAGATCACGGACAACGTGTTCGGCCGCGTCGAGTATCGCTACACCGACTACGGCAGCAAGAAC
>JAFKFE010000509.1 GCA_017308345.1 Alphaproteobacteria bacterium
TGACGGTGGCGCCGCGGTCGACCCAGAAACCCCAGGCTTCGCGCGGCAGGCTGGCGGCGACGGCCAGTTCGTCGCCGCGCCCGCCGGCAAGGAAGCCGCCCGGCTTGTTGACGATGGCGTAGGTGTCGGCCCAGAGATGCCAGCCGCCGCGAGCGGCTTCCGCCCGCATATGGTTGCTGAACAACGGGCCGCCGGTCGACGTCAGCGTCTCGGCGCCGTTGCGCCAGTTGATCAGTTCGATGGCATGAGGCGCGAACGCCTTGTCGACCTCACCGGCGAAGGCGGCGTCATGCACGGCATCGTCGGCGAGGATCGGCATGAACTGGAAGCCGCCGCCGGCCTCGGCAAGTGCTGCGCTCGCGGCCTCGATGCGCTGCCGGTTCCAGAGGTTCTCCTTGACGATCACCTGATCGGCCATGCCGAGATCGCGCGCCACAGCGATCATGCCCGGCAGGTCGGTCACTTCCAGCTTGTTGTCGAGGTTGATCAGGATCCTGTCCCTGGTCGCAAGCAGCATCTCGCGCAGCGTCGACACCGCCTCATTGGTGACGGCGCCCGTGCCCTCGATCACCAGCCGGCATTTCTTCAACTCGGCCAGCGTGTATTTCATCACCTCGCCCTTGCAGGTGGTCGTGCGGTCGAGCCAGCTGTCATGCATGATGACGAACTCGCCGTCTTTCGCACGCCGGACGTCGACCTCGACGATCTCGGCGCCGATCACGATCGAACCTTCGACCGCAGCCAGCGAATTCTCGGCGTAAAGCGTCTTGCCGGCCTGCATGCTGCCGGCGCGGTGCGCGGCGATCATCACATGATCGCGCCACTGGTTGGCATGTTCGAAGCGATCGAGGATCTGGCTGGCCCGGGTTTCACCGGCCAAGCTTTGGCCCGCGGCGGTGGCAAGGGCGGCGGAAAAGGCAAGGCTCAGCCAGAGTGTTCGCATCGGGGAATCGCTCCGTTCCGGGTCGCAACCCGGTTAGGCGATGCCCATGACAGGGCGGTGAACGAAGCCGGCTAGCTGTCTGGCATCGGCGTCCGTCAAACCCGCTTGGCGAGGCGCCGGAACCAGGCGAGCGCCGGCATTTCGACGAAACGCCAGGTAAGCCAGGACGCGACGATGACGGCGATCAACATGGCGATCAAAGCCGCGAAACCGATCCAGGGCGAGCCGGGGCCGAAGCCGGTCGCATGGTCGCCGCGCAGCATCAGGTCGCCGACGATGCCGAGCCCGAGCTTGCGCTCGATGAGGCCGCCGACATTGATCATGCGGGCCTGGACGAAGATGTGGACCATGTAGATCGAATAGGAGAGCGAGCCGAGCAGCAGCATCGGCCGGCTGCGCAGCAGGGCACTGACCCCTCCGCCCTCATGCGCGAAGAGATAAAGCGCCAGCGCGAAGACGACCGGCGCCGCGATGCCGGCGTCATTCGTTCCCGCCACCGAGACGAACAGCGCGATCACCACGATCATCGCAAGCTCGGCCAGCGTCCAGGCGAGGCGCCCTGCCCCGCCGCTCAGCGCCTGTCGCGCCCCTGCAATGGAATCGTGCTGAAACCAGGCAAGCAGCGCGCCGAGCGAGAAGCCGTAGAGGCAGCGGATGAAGCCGAAATCGAAGGACACGTCCATATGACGCGTCGAGACCGCAAGCAGGAAAAGCGGCGCCGTCACCGCGGCGCCCACGAACCATATCCAGGCGCGCTGGCCGGCGGTGAAGACGATGGCGGCAAAGAGCAGATAGGTGAAGAACTCAGCCGAAATGCTCCAGCTTGGCGCGTTCCAGCTCAGATGGTCCTCAACACCCATGCCCTGCAGAAGGAACAGGTTGGCGGCGAAGCTTTTCAGGTCGAAACCCGCGGTGAAGGGCGCGGGCCCCGTTCCATGCAACGCCGGCAGGACGAGCCGCAGCGCCTCGAAGCCGGCGAAGGCGGCCAGCATCAGGAGATGCAGCGGATAGATACGGCCGAAACGCACCAGCGCGAACCGGGCAAGATCGTCCTGCTCGTTCAGCCGGCCGCCATAAGCGCTGGCGATGACAAAGCCGGAAAGCACGAAGAAGAAATCGACGAACAGATAAGAGCCGCCGACAAGGGCGCTCTGCGAAATCATCGAGGTCGTCGGGAAGTGGAACAGCGCCACCAGCAGCGCGCAGATGCCGCGCCAGGAATCCAGCACCAGGAAGCGCTCGCCTGCCGCCGTGCCGACACGGGTCGCCGCGGGCGCGGGTGCAAGGTTGAGCAAAGCGGTCTCAGCCATATTGATACAGATCCTGTGTTGGCGTGGCACTCGCCGAGCGCCGCGCCGTTTCCGCGAGCTATGACTGGCATGTTGCGTGCCGGTTCTGTAGTTGTGGCTGCCCGATGAAAACCGAGGACCCGTAATGGCGAACAAAGAGATCGACCACGCCTTCACCGCCCGTTCCAAGACGGGCGCGTCCTTCGAGCCGACCTATGCCGGCGCGCTGTCTTTCATGCGGCGCAAATACACGAAGGATGTGAAGGGCGCGGACGCCGTCGTGTGGGGCATTCCCTTCGACGCCGCCGTCACCAACCGGCCGGGCGCCCGCTTCGGGCCGCAGGCGATCCGCCGTGCCTCGGCGATCCTCGACAACGATCCGCAATATCCGTTCTCGCGCGACCTGTTCGAGCACCTCTCGGTGGTCGACTATGGCGACTGCCTGCTCGACAGCGGCAACCACCAGAAGACGCCGGGCACGATCGAACGCGAGGCGGCCAGGATCCTGAAATCAGGCGCGTTCCTTTTAACGCTCGGCGGCGACCATTTCGTCACCTGGCCGCTGCTCAAGGCGCATGCCGCGATCCACGGGCCGCTGGCGCTGGTGCAGTTCGACGCGCATCAGGACACCTGGCCGGACGACGGCAAGCGCATCGACCATGGCTCCTTCGTCGCCCGCGCGGTGCGTGAAGGCGTCGTCGACCCCGACCGCTCGATCCAGATCGGCATCCGCACCCATGCGCCCGATACGTTCGGCATCAAGATCCTCTACGGGCACGAGGTCGAGGAAATGCGCGCCTCCGACATCGCCTATGCGATCGTCGAGCGTACCGGCGGCAAGAAGACCTACCTCACCTTCGACATCGACTGCCTCGACCCCGCCTTTGCGCCGGGCACGGGCACGCCAGTGGCCGGCGGCCCCTCCTCGGCAAAGATGCTGTCGACGCTGCGCCAGCTCGGCCAGATCGACATCGTCGGCGCCGACGTCGTCGAGGTTGCGCCGGCCTACGATCATGCCGATATAACGGCGATCGCCGGATCGATCATCGCCATGCACTATCTCGGCCTGTTGGCGGAGCGAAAGGCAAGGCTTGACGAATTGAACAACGGCAATCATGCGGCGCTAAATCACGCGCACGGTATATAACATTGGAATCGCAGGGAATTTGGTAAGCGATGAAACCGAAAATCTTCATTGACGGCGAACACGGCACGACGGGCCTGCAGATCAGGGCGCTGCTGGCCGATCGCGGCGACCTGGAGATCATCTCCATCCCGACCGAGCGCCGCAAGGAAGCCGCCGCCCGCGCCGAATTCCTCAACGCGGCCGATGTCGCGATCCTGTGCCTGCCGGATGCGGCAGCCAAGGAAAGCGTGTCGCTGATTACGAACGAAACGACCAAGGTGATCGACGCCTCGACCGCGCATCGCGTCGCCGAGGGGTGGGAATACGGCTTCGCCGAGATGGACAAGGACCAGGCCAGCAAGATCGCCGGCGCGAAGCGCATCGCCAACCCGGGCTGCTGGCCGCAAGGGCCGATCGCGACGCTGCGGCCGCTCGTCTCCGCCGGCCTGCTGCCGGCCGATTTTCCGGTCACCGTCAACGGCATCTCCGGCTATTCCGGCGGCGGCCGGCCGATGATCGAGGACTATGTCGGCAAGGGCGAGGACGCGCCCGAGTTCCTGCCTTACGGGCTGACGCTCCAGCACAAGCATGTGCCGGAGCTCCGCACCTACGCGAAGCTGTCGCACGACCCGATCATGCAGCCGGCGGTCGGCAATTTCGCGCAAGGCATGATCACGGTGGTGCCGCTGCAACTCGGCGGTCTCGATCGCGTTCCGACCGGCGCGGAGCTTCATGCGGCGATCGCCGACCACTATGCGTCGATCGATGGCGGCATGGTCGAGGTGGCACCCTATACGCATATGGAGCGCGTGCCCGAGATCGATCCGGAGATCTATAACGGCACCAACCGGATGACGGTCTATGTGTTCGCCAACGACGAGCGGGCTCAGGCGCTGCTCCTGGCCGTCTACGACAATCTCGGCAAGGGTGCGTCGGGCGCCGCGGTGCAGAATCTCGACCTGACGCTCGGCATCAAGCACTGAACGATCGTGCAAGCGTTTCCCGGGCGCTGGAAGCTCAGCGCTCCCGGGATCGTTGCCGTCGCTGAAGCCGTTCGAAAGATACGGTCGCAATTCTGATCACCGTGGCCGGGGTCAGCCACGGTAACCGCCGATTCACCATGATCGGGTATTGATGGAGTCGGCCCTCCACAAAGGAATTTCCATGGTCAGCGCGATCTCGAGCTCCGTCCAAGCGACGCAGTATTCTTCATCAACGTCGTCCGACAGCGCGGCCCAGGAGGCCGATCTCGAAAAGCAGATCCAGGCATTGCAGGACCAGGCCAAGGCTGCTCAGGACCAGGTCGATGCCGCCAGGCTGCAGCAGCAGATCGCGGCCCTGGAGGCCAAGCTCGCCGCGCTCAAGGCCGCCGACGCGAAAAAGGCCGATCAGGATCAGTCAACGAACTCCGCCGCAGCCACGCGCCAGGCGGAGTTCGACAACGAGCCGACGACGCAATCGCATCTGTTCTCGATGTGATCCGTCAGCTCCTGACGGCAATCTCAGTCGGCAACGGGTACGCACCCTTGGTGCCGCGCCAATGCGCGGCGGCGAAGCCAAGCAGGACAAGCGCGATTGCCTGGTGCGTCAAGGCCATGTGCAGCGGCACCTGCATCAACAGCGTGCCGATGCCGATGGACGCCTGGACGACCACCAGCGCGAACAGAAGCGTGGCTCGGCGCGCATGGGTGGTGCCGCGTTGGCGCCGCCAGGTTGCGATCATGTGCCAGAGCGCGACGACGAAGACCGTATAGGCGCCGACCCGGTGCATGAACTGCACGGTCTTCGGATTTTCGAAGAAGTTCAGCCAGGCGGGCTTCTGGAGAAGCAGATCGGACGGGATCACCGCGCCGTCCATCAGCGGCCATGTGTTGTAGGAAAGGCCGGCGTGGAGGCCGGCAACCAATCCGCCGAGATAGATCTGGATCAGCGTCAGGAACACGATGAAGCCCGCGAGCCGCTGTGTCGAATGATCGGCGGCGGGCTCGGAATGCGGCGCGAGACCTCGCGCCACCACCATGGTGGCGGTGAAGATCAGCGCGGCAAGCGTCAGGTGCGTCGCGAGCCTGTACTGGCTGACCGAGACGCGGTCGACCAGCCCCGAGGCCACCATCCACCAGCCGATGGCGCCCTGCAGGCCGCCAAGCAGGAGGATACCGATGAGCTTCAATCCAAGGCCGCGCTCGATGCGGCGCGTAACCCAGAAGAACAGCAGCGGCAAGGCGAAGACCAGGCCCACGCTGCGCGCCAGGATGCGATGCGCCCACTCCCACCAGAAGATCGACTTGAACTCCTCGACGCTCATGCCCTTGTTGATCTCGGTATATTGCGGGATCTGCTGGTAGCGCTGGAACTCTTCCTGCCATTCGGCGTCGCTGAGCGGCGGGATGACGCCGTGGATCGGCTGCCACTCGGTGATCGACAGGCCCGAGCCGGTGAGACGCGTGGAGCCGCCAACCAGCACCAGCGCGAACAGCACGAGCACCACGACGTACAGCCAGCCGCGCACCAAGGCGCGGTTATGCAGGTCGCGGTCGCGTGCGGCATAGGGAGCCGCGGCGGTGATGGCAGCCATTTCGCTTTCCCGGCGGTTGAAACGCGCGATTGGTGGACCAAGCCTTGCGCCGTGGCAAGACTGGACAGCGCGGCACGCCGTCGCGCCGGGCCGCGGCGGTTGCGCGCGGGCTCCAATCGGCCTAAGCGGGGCTGGTCAACGAGACCGCGACATGCCCATTCGCCTGAAAAAGCTGATCGGAACCATATTGCTGGTGGCGCTGGTCATCATCTACGCGCTGATCGCCTCCGCCGTGGCGGTCACCAGGCTCGCCGAATACGGACCCACCGCGCATCTCCTGTTCTTCCTGCTCAGCGGCTTTCTCTGGGTTCTGCCGGCCATGGCCATCATCAAATGGCTGATCATCGAGCCGCGCCCGAAGGGCTGACCCTCGCTGGCCTCAGGCAAGCGCAAACACGAATGTGATTCAGACGTGATCAGGCGCGCGCCTACCTTGCCTCGCTCATCGCTCGGCAGGGAGGCTTGGCATGCTGAGGACAATGTTCGCGGGGCTGATCGTTCTGAACGGCTCGCTCGTCGCTTCGATCGCGGCAGCGGAAACCATCGATGTCTCGGATGCTCATGGCGGCAGCGTCGCCGCCTACAGCCAGCGCTGGAAGGCGCTCGCGGCGCGTGGCGTCGATGTGCGCATCGTCGGCAAATGCCAGTCGGCATGCACAGTGCTGCTCGGCTACATTCCACGCAGCCGCATCTGCGTGACGCCGGCGGCGAGCTTCGGCTTCCATCTGGCGCACCGCCCCGACATGACCGCCGTTTTGTGGAATGCCTATTCGTCCGACATCAGGGGCTGGATCAAGGCGCATGGCGGGCTCGAAACCCAGCTCAAATGGATGAGCGCGCCCGACACCTACCGTTATTTCCACAAATGCTGAAGCAGCGCTCAGGCTAAAGCGCGTCGCGTTGAACCCGATCCATGCGACGCGCTTTAGGTCTTTGTTTTATGCATGTCGTCATCCCAAAACCGAGATCACTTTTGGGCGACAGGCATTGGATCGTCACCACCATCTAGATGGTCACTACCATCTTGCCGGCATTGGCGAGCGGCGTCGTGATGCCGGACAGCATCGTGCGGATATGGGCGACGCTCTGGTAGCGGCCGTTGACGGAGATGCGCGGCAGCGCATGCAGGAAGCCGGCATGCTCGGCCCTTAGCACGCCATGCCGCGTGGTCACCGCCGAGACATAGCCCGCGTCGCGGGCGAAGCCCACCTCGCGGCAGCCGACCGCGCTGGCATAGCCATAGGGGTAAGCCAGATGGCGCGGCTCCTCGCCCAGCCTCTCCGCCAGGATCCGGCGCACGTCGCCGATCTCATGGCGCGCATCGGCTTCGGGCAGCCGCTTCAAGTTCCTATGATTGACGGTATGCGCGCCGATGGTCACCAGCGGATGCGCGGCCATGGCACGCAGTTCGTCCCAGTTCATCAAGGTGCTTGGGCCACCTGAACCAAATTCGTAGCCATTCGAACGAGCCAGTTCGCGCAGCGCTTCACCTTGCTCTTCCTCGGGAACCTCCAAGGTCAGCCAGGCGTTCAGCCGCGCGACGGCCTGGATCTTTCTACCGGGCGTCGAGCAATCGATGACGGTCGATCCGCCCGCCGTCTTGAATGTCAGGCGCGAACTGGTGTCCACGATGTCCTCGATCACATCCCACCAGAGGTCTGCGGCGCCGTCGATCAAGCCGGGGGCGACGTAGATGGTGATCGGCGCGCCGTGCATCTCGAGCACCGGCAGCGCCTCCGTCATGTTGTCGCGATAGGCGTCGTCGGCGGTGATCGTGGCGAACTGCCCACCCTTGCCGCCGGCCTTGATCCGCGCGATCGCTTCATCAAGGGAAACAAAGGCATACCCCCGTCCCTTCATGTCGGCGATAAGCCTGTCCAGAAAGGCCGGCGCGATGTTCAGATGTCGATTGACGCTGTTCGGCTTTTCCGGCGTCGCGGTGACACGGTGCAGCATCAGGATGGCGCCGATGCCGCCGACAAACGGCCGCGCCAGGGGCGCAAGGCCGGAGTAGCGGGCAAGGTTCAACGCCAGTTTCCGGATCGCCTCGCCCCCGTCGATCATTCCTTCACCTTTTGCGCCTAGGCTCATCCAAGCACGAGTTGCGCCTACGCGAACCCCCAGATCGGAACCAATACGTCTTAAGGATTGAGGTATGGTTGACGCCATCGCGTCATTTGATGGCAACCGGGTCGTGGTCAACGAGGCTCCCGCGCGATCCATGCGGGCCGATCAGGGCCGGTGGGCTGCGACCGCAAGCGACGGCGCCGCCCTTGCCGACTACGTTCAATTTTGCGCCTCGGCGCTGTTCGCGCCGGCGCAAAGCGCGTCCTGGGTGAGCAACTGGGCGTCCGCGACCAGCGCCGATATCGTCGTAGCGACGCTTGTCAACGATGGCTGTCCAGCGCTTTCGCTGGCACTGGAGGTCGTACGACGCGGCCCGTTCAAGATTGCCCGTTTCACCGGCGGCCGCCATGCCAACGGCAACTTCGCGGCGGCTGATCCGCGCTCCCTGCCTGCCATAGACGGCCCGGCGATCCGCTCGATGTTCAAGGCAATCGCCGGAGCGCGGCCGGACATCGACCTGATCTCGCTGGAAAGGCTGCTGCCCGATCTCGACGGCGTCGCCAACCCTTTCGCCGCGCTGCCCGGCTTCCCAAGTCCGAATCTCGCGCTCGCGGTCGACCTCGACGGCGGGTTCGACGCGCTGCTGTCTCGCGCAAGCGGCAAGCGCAAGCGCAAGAAACACCGCTCGCAGACGCGCAAGTTCGAGGCGGTCGGCGCCTTCCGCCGCATCGAGGCAGGCACGCGCGAGGAAGTCGACAGGCTGCTGGACGCCTTCCTCGAGATGAAGGAAGCGCGATTCGCCAAGATGGGCATCGCCAATGTTTTCGGCGACAGGCAGGTGCGCGACTTCTTCCGGGCGCTGTTTGCCGAGGCGCTGACTGAGGAAAAGCCGTCCTTCCTGCTGCACGGCCTGGAGGTGGCGGGAAAGCTGCGCGCGGTGACCGGCTCCAGCCGTTCGGGCAAGCGGCTGATCTGCGAATTCGGCGCCATCGCCGAGGACGATCTCGCCTTCACCAGCCCCGGCGACTTCCTGTTCTTCGACAATATCCAGGAAGCCTGCGAGCGCGGCTTCGGCGTGTACGACTTCTCGGTCGGCGACGAACCCTACAAACGGCTGTGGTGCGATATCGAGACCCGGCATTTCGAGGTTCTTGCGCCGCTGACGCTGAAAGGCCGCGCGCTGGCAACGACCATGAGGCAAGGCGCACGCGCCAAGGCCTTCATCAAGAACAACCCGACGGTCTGGAAGCTGACCAAGATGCTGCGGCGCAAGGCGGCGGGCCAGGCCGCTCCCGCTCCGGCCGAGGACGACAATTGATCGTCGTTTGAACGGACGGCGCAACGGTGTTCGGCACCGTCGCTTTTCTTCGCGCAGCCGCTCAGGCCGCCGACCGCCTGCCAGGCACCGGCGTTCCCGGCGGTTCGTGGCCGACCGGCGTGACCAGCGTCAGGTTCGGATAGCCGTTCTCGATCAGCTTCACCGCGGCCTGCGTCACCTGGTCGTCGGCCTCCAGCATCGAGAGAAAGACCTCCGTGCCGTCGCCGACAAGGCGACCGATGCCTTGCGCGTCGGCCGGGCCGCATTCGACCACGACGAGGTCGTAGGCCGTGGTGAGCGACTGCATGATGATCGGCAGCCGATCGGCGGCGCGCATGGCGCGGACAGGATCAGCGGTGCCGACCGGAATAACATGCGCATCCGAATAGAGATCAGGATGGATGACGTCGCTGAACTGCGCCTCGGACGCGAGCAGATTGGTGATGCCGGGGAAGAGGCTCGAGTCCAGCATCGGCCGCGAGGCCGCGCCCGATGCGGTAAGATCGAGCAAAAGCACGCGCAGGCCCGCGTCGGACACTTCGCGCGCCACCAGCACGGCCGACGCAGCCGCCTCGTCGCCTTCCGGCGAGACGAAGATCGCGCGAGCCGCGCCCGAAGCGATCAGCTTCTCCGCCGCCTTGTCGACATCGATCTCGCCGAGCCTGGATTGCCTTGGTTGAGGGGCTGGTTCGCTCGGCTCAGACGGCCCGACAATGGACTCAGAGGGCTCGGCAGCGGCGGCATGAACCACGACCGGCTCGCTCTCGTCCGGCCTCGGGAGTTCCACTTCCGCAATCGAATGTTCCGCCGCGGTTTCCTCGTAGGCGGTAAAGGCACCACCGTCATCATGTATCTCGGCGATCACCGGTTCGGAGCGCGCGACGGGCATCGTGACCTGCTCTATGTTCTCGAAGCGGGCCCCCGGGACCGGCCGCATGGCGCGACCGGAGAACAGCTCGCCGAGCAGCGTGCCGATCGCCATCAGCAGCAGCGAAGCGGCGGCGGCGGCGCCGGTGATCGGCCCGATCTTCGGGAAATAGGGCTGTGACGGCACTTGCGCCTCTGCGATCAGGCTGGCCGCGACAGGCGAATATTTGCGATCCCTGCGTGAGGCAGCGGCGTTGTAGCTTGCCATATAGGATCGAAGCTGCTGGCTCTGAACGTCCGCGTCGCGCTGCAGGGCGTCCAGTTGCACCTGCTGCTCGCCGGCCCGCGCCGAGGCGGCTTTCAGCGTGTTGACGTCCGCAACCAGCTGATCTTCGCGAGCCTTGGCCGTCTGAGCCTGGGCAGCAAGGCCCCGGATGATCTTTTGCGCCTCATTGCGAATCTGGCCGTCGAGGTCGGCAAGCTGCGACTTCAGCGCCCGGATGCGCGGATGGTTGTCCAGCAGAGTCGTGGAAAGATCGGCGATATTGGCCCTGAGCTCCACCTGGCGCTCGCGCAGCCTCTGGATCAGTTCGGAAGAAAGGACCTCCGGCACGCTGTCCAGCGAACCGCCATTCTGCAGCGCCCGGCGCACGCTTTCGGCGCTCGCCTCCGCGGCGGCGCGGCTGGCGCGCACGCGCGACAATTCACTCGACAGTTCGGCGAGCTGCTGAGTCGGCAGCACCGCATTGTTGCCGCCCATCAGCAGGTCTGACTGGGCGCGGAAGGCCGCGACCTTGGCTTCGGCGTCCCTGACGCGATTCTGCAGGTCGGCGATTTCCGGCGCGAGGAAGTCGGTGGCGGCGGCGTTCGATTCGAGCTTGGCGTCGCCCTTCGAGGCGATATAGGCGTTGGCGATGCCGTTGGCGATCGCGGCGGCAAGCTTGGGATCCTTCGAGGCGAACTCGATCGCGATCGCGCGTGTCTTTTCAACGGCATAGACATTGAGCTTGTCGTGCATGGCATTCAGCACACGCTCGTCCGGCGGCACATCGAAGGGATCGCTCTTCAGGCCGACGAGCACAAGCATGCGCCCCAGCGCCGACATCTTCAGCGTTTCGTCGAACTCCGGCAGCTTGTCCAGGTTGAGCTTGGCCGCCACCTGCTTGAGGATGTCGGGCGAGGAGATGATCTGGACCTGGGTCGCCACGCCCTGCTCGTCGAGAATCGGCTTTTCGTCGTCATTGGTGCCTGGCGGCCGGGTGTATTCCGATTCGCGCGAGCCGATCTCCAGCTTGGCCGTCGCCTTGTAATATGGCGTCGCGAGCCAGGCGAAGGCGAAGGCCAGCCCCGGAGCCATAACAGTTCCTCGCCAGGCTGGCGAAGAGCTGCCTCAGATCGACATCGACATCTGCGGCCGCGGACTGAACGGACATGCATCCTGCTCCGAACTTTGAGTCGAGGCTGGACCGTAAACAACTATGGTAACTCACCCGTTAAGATCGCGGCGCAGGCTTATTAGCAGACACGCAGAGAACATTCGGCGAAAGCAATAGAACAATTAGGCTTTTTGCCGATCCGCGCCGTCTCCAATCGCACTCCTTTACCGCCCATTAACCCTAACAGGATGATAACGGACGCACTCTCCTGGGGTTGGCCGCGGCTTGCGGCAGAGCGATGAAGGTTCCTGGCCGGTCATGAAAAGCACTGCTTCCGTCTTCCGCGCCTTGCTTGCCCTGTCGCTGCTCACCGGCTGCTCGAGCTATCGCCCGACGCCCGCAGCCTTCCATGAAGTGCTCGACCAGCCCTACCGTCTCGGCGCCGGCGACCGTGTCCGCGTCACCGTGTTCGAGCAGGACGGATTGACCAACACCTACAGTGTCGACCAGTCCGGCTACCTCTCCTTCCCGCTCGTCGGCGCGGTCCCGGCGCGCGGCCATACCGCGCAGCAGTTGGAGAAGGAGATCGCCGACAAACTGCGCCAGGGCTATCTGCGCGATCCCGACGTCTCGGTCGAGATCGACCGTTACCGGCCGATTTTCGTTATGGGCGAAGTCGGCGCCGCCGGCCAGTATTCCTATGTGCCGGGCCTCACCGTGCAAAAGGCGGTCGCGATTGCGGGCGGCTACACGCCGCGCGCCAATCAGGAGAGCGTCGACATCACCCGCGACATCAACGGCAAGGTGATGACCGGCCGGGTGCTGACATCCGACCCGCTGCTGCCCGGCGATACCGTCTACGTTCGCGAACGCCTGTTCTGAAAAAGCCGTCGTGGCGGTGAACCTCAGGATCGTCCACTGCTTTCGCTCACCTGTCGGGGGAATCTTCCGGCATGTGCGCGACCTGACCGAGGCGCAGGTCGCCGCCGGTCATTCGGTGGGAATCGTCTGCGACTCGACCACCGGCGGCGACTATGAAGAGCGGCTGTTCGACGCGATGAAGAGCAGCCTGGCGCTCGGCATCCATCGCACGCCGATGCAGCGCCATGTCGGCCCGGGCGACCTCGCCTCGGCCTGGCGTACCTATCGAATCATCCAGGAATTGCGGCCGGATGTGCTGCACGGGCACGGCGCCAAGGGTGGCGCCTATGCCCGGCTGTTCGGCTCACTGTTGCGGGTATCAAGGTCTCGCGTTGCCCGCCTTTATTCGCCGCATGGCGGCTCCCTCCACTATGACGAAACGACGGCGACGGGGAAGCTGTTCTTCGGCCTGGAGCGCTTCATGGCGCGCTTCACCGACTGCCTGCTGTTCGTTTCCGACTACGAGCGGAAAACCTATCGCCGCAAGGTCGGCGAGCCGCCCATACCCAACCGGCTGGTCTATAACGGCCTGCGCGCCGCCGAATTCGAACCGGTGGCGGCGGCGGTGGATGCCGTCGATTTCCTGTACATCGGCATGATGCGCGACCTGAAAGGTCCGGACATCTTCATCGATGCCCTGGCCTTGGCGGGTGGCGAGCTGGGCCGTCCGCCAAGCGCGGTGATGGTCGGCGATGGCGACGACCTGCCGCGCTACCACGCGCAGGTCGAGCGACTCGGCCTGAAAAGCCATGTCCGTTTCCTGCCGCCCATGCCGGCAAGAGAGGCTTTCGCGCTTGCCGGGCTGGTCGTCGTGCCGTCCCGCGCCGAGGCGATGCCCTATATCGTGCTCGAAGCTTTAGCCGCCGGGATGCCGATGATCGCGACCGCGGTCGGCGGCATTCCGGAGATCTTCGGTGAAGGCTCTCCCGCCCTGATCCGGCCGGACGCCGTCGAGCTTGCCGGCAGAATGAGGACCACGCTCGGCGACCACGACGCGTACCGGAAGATGATGCCGCAGCTGGGTGAGCTCAAGGCCCGATTCGGAGCCGACGTGATGGCGACCGAGATCGAGAAGGCCTATTTCGCGGCGCTGAACAAATAGGCCGGCGACAAGCCCGACAGCTTCAAAACCACCGGTTGTTTCAAGGCTTTCTTAGCTCTCTTTTGCTATGCAGTCCCGCGAAGCTCGCGGACAGTTCCCATGAATGAGATCGATCCCGCGCGCCGCTTTTCCATGGATGCGGTGCGCAACTACGACGCTCCCGCCGAGAGCGAAAAGCCCGGCGGCATCAACGATGTGGCGCGCCAGGTCGCCTCGCAATACCGGCGCGATACGATGTCGCCGATCATGGTCAGCGGCGTCCTGCGCATGGTCGAGTTCGCGCTGCTGTTCCTGTCGGGGCTCTGCGTCTATTTCTACTATGTCGGCTTCTTCAATTATCTGGCCTGGCAATATCCCCTGGCGATCGCCGCGACGTCGTTCCTGGCCGTGGTGCTGCTCGACGTTACCGACTGCTACCAGATCGCGGCGCTGATGCGCCCTCTCGCCAATTTCGGCCGCGTGCTGCTGGTCTGGGCCGGCAGCTTCGCGCTGATGGCGCTCACAGCCTTCGCCATCAAGGCCTCGGAAGACTATTCGCGCCTGCTGTTCGGCACCTGGTTCGTGGTCGGCTTCCTGCTGATCTTCGGCCTGAGACTGGTGATGTCCAGGCTCATCCGGCGCTGGGCGCGCGACGGCCGCATGGAGCGCCGCGCGGTCATCGTCGGCGGCGGCAAGGCGGCCGAACAGCTGATCCGCTCGGTCGAGAAGCAACCCTACAACGACATCCGCATCTGCGGCATCTTCGACGATCGAAACGACAAGCGCTCGCCGCCGATCGTCGCCGGCTATCCAAAGCTCGGCACCATTTCCGAACTGATAGAATTCGCCCGCATCGCGCGCATCGACATGCTGATCGTTTCGCTGCCGCTGACCGCCGAATCGCGCGTCTTGCAGTTGCTCAAGAAACTCTGGGTACTGCCCGTCGACATCCGGCTCTCGGCGCATTCGAACGCGCTCCAGTTCCGGCCGCGCTCCTATTCGTATATCGGCTCGGTGCCGATGCTCGATATCTTCGACAAGCCAATCAACGACTGGGATTCGGTCGCCAAGCGCGCTTTCGACATCGTCTTCTCGCTGGTCGGCATCATCCTGTTCTCGCCGGTGATGCTCGCCACGGCGATCGCCATCAAGCTCGACAGCAAGGGTCCGGTGCTGTTCAAGCAGAAGCGGCATGGTTTCAACAACGAGATCATCGAGGTCTACAAGTTCCGCTCGATGTATGCCGACCGGTCGGACCCGACCGCCAAGCAGACGGTGACCAAGAACGATCCACGCGTCACCCGCGTCGGCCGCTTCATCCGCAAGACCTCGATCGACGAATTGCCGCAGTTCTTCAATTCGCTCCTCGGTTCGCTGTCGCTGGTCGGCCCGCGCCCGCATGCGATCGCCGCGCAGTCGCACAACCTGCTCTACAACGAGGTGGTGGACGGCTATTTCGCCCGCCACAAGGTCAAGCCCGGCGTCACCGGCTGGGCGCAGATCAACGGCTGGCGCGGCGAGATGGACACCAATGAAAAGATCCGCATGCGCACCGAATACGACCTCTATTACATCGAGAACTGGTCGATGCTGTTCGACCTGCGCATCCTGTTCCTGACGCCGATCCGCTTGCTCAACACGGAAAACGCCTATTGAGCGCCATCGCCCATGAGTTGCCGCCGCGGGCGATCAACCAGCTGCCGCCTCAGGCGGTCAATGCGAAGCTGATTTCGCTGATCGCGTCGGCCGCGATCGGCGTCGGCATCCTGCTCTCCGGCTTCGTCATCAGCGAGCCCGCGCCGTACGAAATCTACATGGCCGGGCTGATCGCGGTCTGGGCGCTGTTCGGCCTTCGAATCTCACGTGCCATCGTGCCTTTGCTGGTGCTTCTGGTGGCGATGAACATCGGCGGCATGATCGCGATGACGCAGATGACGGACCTCGCCAACACGCCGCTCTATCTCGCCGTCTCGCTGTTCCTCGCCTTCAGCGCGGTGTTCTTCGCCTCGGTGACTTCGGTCCAGCCCGGCCTCTACCGGTTAATCTTCATCGCCTATGTGGTGTCAGCGGTGGCGACGTCCCTGCTCGGCATAGCCGGCTATTTCCATGCCTTTCCAGGCGCGGAAATGTTCACCAAATACGACCGCGCCGCCGGAGCCTTCCAGGACCCGAACGTGTTCGGGCCATTCCTGGTGCTGCCCGGCACCTATCTGCTCTACCTGCTGTTGACCGGCCCGGTGTCGCGCATGCCGCTGTTGGCCATGCCGCTGCTCATCATCACCGCCGGCATCTTCTTTTCCTTCTCGCGCGGCGCCTGGGGCATGTTCGCCGTGTCTGCCGTCCTGCTGACCGCAAGCCTGTTCCTGCAGAGCGCCAGCGGCAAGTTCCGTCTGCGTGTGGTGGTGATGACGATCGCGGCCGTGGCGCTGCTGGTCATCGCCTTCCTGGTCATCCTGCAATTGCCAGGCGTGTCGGACATGTTCACCCAGCGCGCGCAGCTCGAGCAGAGCTACGATTCGGCGCGGCTTGGCCGCTTCGCCCGCTATACGATCGGCTTCCAGCTGGCGATGGAGCACCCGTTCGGCATCGGCCCGCTGGTGTTCGGCACGATCTATGGCGAGGATACGCACGACATCTGGCTGAAGGCGCTGATGGACTATGGCTGGCTGGGTTTCGTGTCGTTCCTGACGCTGACCCTTTGGACGATCGCGGCCGGTTTCCGCATCCTTTTGCGCGACCGGCCATGGCAGCCCTACCTGCTTTGCGCCTATGTCGCCTACCTGGGCAATATCGGGCTCGGCACCTTCATCGACATCGACCACTGGCGCCATCTCTACCTGCTGCTTGGGCTGGTCTGGGGCGCGATCGCGCTGGAGTACCGGCATCAGCGGGAATTGCGGCCGGCAAGGCCGGCATCGCTTCTCGCGATTTCACCTGCGCGATAGCACCGAATTCGGTTGACCCGCCCCGCCTTATCACGATACATCGCCACCCGGTCCGGAGTGTAGCGCAGCCCGGTAGCGCACTTGACTGGGGGTCAAGGGGTCGTCGGTTCGAATCCGGCCACTCCGACCATTTAAATCCTTGAAATCCC